>JAFSXQ010000187.1 GCA_017444005.1 Bacteroidaceae bacterium
GACTGCAGCCCGGCGAGGATGGTTTTGGAACAATCACTTTCAAGAAAAACGTGACACTACCGGGCAACGTCTATCTGGAAGTAGGAATTGAACGGCTACAACCAGACTGCGAGGATTGCCCTGATTGGTATGTCTCAGGCTCCCTGCGGGTGGAGGGCGACCTCACGTTCAATGGTACAAACTACATCTCTATCAATAAAGGACACCTTACCGATAAAGGTGAATACTTTCTGGCAGAATGCACCGGCACACTCACCTGCGATCCGTCGAAGTTGAAGACGCGCGGGCTGGAAGGCATAAACTACGACCTTGTGGTAGTCGATGGCAAGCAACTCGTGCTGGTCATCAATCCCACCCGCGCTCCCCAGCAGGATGTTGTCTGGACAGGCAACGAGAGCGGCACATGGGACTACAAGTCGAAGAATTTCAGCCTTGGCGACGAACCCACGGCCTTCGTCTCGGGCGATGCCATCGTCTTCCCCGAAGAGGCCACGCAACGCACCGTCACGCTGACGGACAAGATGGTGACCAGCGGCGTGCGCTTCACCCACGCCACAGGCACCTACACCTTCAAGGGCGACGGCGGATTCAGCGGCGACGGTGGGTTCTTCGTCGATGCCAACGGCTCCGTCGTGCTGAACACGACCAAGAGCGACTACACGGGCAAGACGGTGCTCAACCGGGGCAAGGTGACCGTGCAGAACCTGGAGAATGCCGGCACGGAGAGTTGCTTCGGCAAGGGCGAAGAGATAGAACTGGGCAAGGCCACGCTCATCGTCAACAGCACCAACGCCGCCACCGACCGCAAGATGGTGCTGACCGACACGGCCACCATCAGTGTGCCCAACGGAGCCACAACGCTGAAGTCGCCCGTATCGGGCAACGACGGCGTGCTGGTGAAGGCCGGAGCCGGACAGTTGAACCTCTCCTACGGCGGTGCCAACAACTACAAGGCCACCATCCTGCAGGCCGGCACCCTGGCCCAGGGCCTCTGGAACGCCACGCTGGGCAAGAGCGGCTCACCCATCACCGTCACGGGCAACTCCGCCCTCACCATCTTCAACAACAACTCCACCAGCCAGACACCGACCTTCACGAACAAACTGACCATCGAGGAGGGCAAGACACTGACCATGAACACGGGCCAGCGCTGTAAGATACAGGGCTCGCTGCTGGGCCTGGGCACCCTGAACATCAGTTTCCCCTACGTCCGCGGCGACTTCGCCATGAACACCTCGGCCTTCGAGGGCACGCTGAACGTCACGGGCGGCCAGTTCCGCATCACCTCGGCCATGGACCTCTCGAAGGGCACGCTGAAGGTGGGAGCCGGAGCCTACGTCGTACACACCCAGAGCCAGAGCGGCACGGAGACGAACCTGACCTCGAAAATCGGTGCCTTGAGCAGTACGGCCACCGACGCCTCCTTCAGCACCGGCACCTGGAACGTGGGTTATCTGGGCACAAACACGACCTTCGCAGGTAAGTTCAACGCCAGCGCCACACTGAACAAGTACGGCGACGGCACGCTCACCCTCTCCGGCCAGAGCGAAGGCAAGGCCAACGTGAACGCCGGCGTGCTGAACGTGACGGGTACCGTGGCCTCCGTGGTCGTGAACAAGGGCGGTGCTCTGTCCGCCTCGAAGTCGGCCACCGCCGTAGGCACCGCCACCCTGACGGGCACTCTGCAGGTGAAGGCCGGTGGCCGGTTGCTGATAAACGCTCGCGGCACCAACACTGTGGACCAGATCAAGGCTGCGGGTAAGGTCACCCTGGCCAGTCCCGTCTTCGTCATGCAACGCATCAGCGGCGATTGGCAGGCCGACACGGACTATAAGGTATTCACCGGCATAGGCGCCATCACCCTCACGGGTACGCCCACCTTCGAGCCCGCCATCCCCCTGCCCGGCTACAAGTGGGACTACAGCCAACTGGCCTCCGATGGCATCCTGCGCATCGTCGAAGACCCCGATGCCGTTCTGTCTGTTGCGACTGAGTCGCAACCCGCCCCTGCCTTTGACCTCACCGGCCGCCCCGTCGACCAGAACCGCAAGGGCGTCCGCATCGTCAACGGCAAGAAACAACTGAAGAAATAGCATACAAAAGAAAAGCCCCCGACCGCCACATGGCAGTCGGGGGCTTTTTGTATCTAGCCAATCTAGTCTGTCTAGAGAGTCTAGTCCATCTAGTATTCCTAGAGAATCTTCTTGTACAGCGCCACGATGTCGTCGCGTGTCACCTCACGCGGGTTGCCCGGCGTGCAGACGTCGGCAATGGCCTGGTCGGCCAGTGCGTCGATGTCCTTCTCCGTGATGCCCAGTTCGGTCAGTCGCTTGTTGGTGCCTACGCGGGCGCTCAGGTCCTCGATGGCCCGGCAAGCGGCCTCGGCAGCCTCATCAACGGTCATGCCAGCCTCGTAAACGCCGCAGGCCTTGGCGATGTCCACGTACTTCTCCCGGGCGGCGGGCATGTTGTAGCGCATCACCGTGGGCAGCAGCATGGCGCAGGCCACGCCGTGGGGCACGTCGAACAAGGCGCTCAGCGGGTGGGCCATGCCGTGGTCAACGCCCAGGCCCACATTCGAGAAGGCCATGCCGGCCACGTACTGGGCTACGGCCATACCATCGCGTCCCTTCGGGTTCGTGGGTTCGTCCACAGCCAAGGGCAGGTACTTGTATATCATCTCGATGGCCTTAATTTCGAACATATCGGAGAGTTCCCAGGCGGCCTTCGTGATAAGTCCTTCGATAGCGTGCGTCATGGCGTCCATACCCGTGGCTGCCGTCAGCGACTTGGGCAGCGAGTACATCAGTTCGGCATCGATGATGGCCACGCAGGGGATGTCGTTCGGGTCCACGCAGACCATCTTGGCCTGGCGGGTCTCGTCGATGATGACGTAGTTGATGGTCGTCTCCGCCGCCGTTCCTGCCGTCGTGGGCAGGGCGATGATGGGCAGCGACTTCTTCTTCGTGTCGGCCACGCCCTCCAGGCTGACGATGTCCGCAAACTCGGGGTTGCGCACCACGATGCCGATGCCCTTGGCCGTGTCCATACTCGAGCCGCCGCCGATGGCCACGATGAAGTCGGCCCCGGCCTGCTTACAGGCCTCAATACCGTTTTTCACGTTCGTCACCGTGGGATTGGGCTTCACGTCGTCGAAGATTTCATACGGGATGCCGGCCTCGTCCATCACGTCGAGCACCATCTTGGCCACACCGAACTTCATCAGTCCCTTGTCGGTTACTACCAATGCTTTCTTAAAGCCCAGACGGGCCACTACACCGGGCAGTTCCTTGCGTGCACCGGGTCCGAAGTACGAAACTTCGTTCAAAATAAATCTGTTTGCCATAGTATTAGTTGTTTAGGGGGTTAGTCGTTTGGTTGTTCAGGAATTGGCAGGATTGCCTACGGACAGGGTCACGGTCTTCGAGAGTTTGCGACGTGCATC
>JAFSXQ010000188.1 GCA_017444005.1 Bacteroidaceae bacterium
GAGGAACACACTCTGCACGACGATGTATTCGCCCGTGGACATCGTCACCTACTACGCCACACCGTGGAAGGTCATCCTCACCGGCGAGAGTTACGGACAACTGCTGGAGCACCGCTACCTCATCGACAACCTGAATCCGCCATGCGAGGTGCCGGATGCCCAGGAGTGGGTGCGCCCCGGCACCATCATGCGCTGCACCACACTCAGCACCGAAGCGGCCCTGCGCAACATCGACTTCTGTGCCGAGCACAACATCCCCTATATGCTCTTCGACTGGAAGTGGTACGTGCCGTGCACCTCGCACGACGGCGATGCCACGAAGGTCATTCCCCAGATAGACATGCCGCGCGTCGTGCAGTATGGGCGTGAACATGGCGTGGGCATCTGGCTCTACGTCAACCAGCACGCCCTGCAGAAGCAGATGCGCGAACTCTTCCCCCTGCTTCACCAGTGGGGCATCGTCGGTGTGAAGAGCGGTTTCGTGCAGTACGCCTCCCACCGTTGGGCCACGTGGCTGCACGACTTGGTGCGCCTGGCGGCTGAGAACCACCTGATGGTGAATATCCACGACGAGTTCCGTCCGGCTGGTTTCTCGCGTACCTATCCTAACTTGCTGACGCAGGAGGGCATCCGCGGCAACGAGGAGTTCCCCGACGCCACGCACAACACCGTGCTGCCCTTTACCCGCATGATAAACGGCCCCGCCGACTACACCATCTGCTACTACGACAAGCGACTGAAAACCACTCACGGCCATCAGTTGGCGGCCTCGCTCATCTATTATTCGCCCCTTGTCACCCTGTTCTGGTACGACAAACCCGAATTTGCCCACGGCGAACCCGAACTCGCGTGGTTCGACAACCTGAAGACCACGTGGGACGAGAGTCGTGTGCTTAGCGGTGCTCCGGGCGAACACATCGTCATGGCCCGTGAAAAGGATGGCGAGTGGTACGTCGGCGCGATGACCAACGACGAACCCCGCACCATCACCATTCCCACCGACTTCCTGCCCGCAGGCAAATGGCAGGTGACGCTCTACACCGATGACCCCGCCGTCGATACCCGTACCCACGTGGCGGTGACGACGCAAATCGTCATTCGCAAGGCCAACAGCAAGCCCGCCAAGCCTATCACTCTGAACCTGCAAGCCAAAGGCGGTGCCGCCCTTCGGATTGTTCCTGTTCAATAAGTGCTCCCTATGAGAAAGTTTCTCTTTACAACATTCTTGCTTCTATGTGCTGTCGTCATGCAGGCTCAGCAGCGCGTGACATGGGACTTCCAGAGGCCACTCTCCGACGACGGGAAAAGCGGAGGCTACTATTTGCGCCTGCCTCGTGGAAACAAGGAGGTAAAGGCCGTACTCTACTGCCACCAGAATATGACAGAGGAAGTGTTGTTCCGTAGTAAGTTGTTCTGTGCCAAGATGGATTCGTTGGGTATCGCTATGGCCTTTATCCAGCAGGGGTCTCAGAATTGGGACCTCAGCATCAAAGACGAGGCAGGCCGTACTTGTCAGCAGCGCTTTGAGCAAATCATGCAAGACCTGGCCCGTGGCGCGGAGCATCCGGAACTCACTACCTGTCCTATCATTCCGTTCGGGCATTCTGCACAGGCAACCTTCCCTTGGAACTTCGCCGCCTGGAACCCAGACCGCACGCTCTGCATCGTCTCCTTCCATGGTGACGCACCGCGTACTAATCTCTGTGGCTATGGCCGGGCCAATGTGGAGTGGGGGAGAACACGCAACATCGACTTCATACCGGGGTTGATGATTGAGGGTGAATACGAATGGTGGGAGGCCCGTGTGCGGCCTGCCCTGGCCTTCCGCATGATGTATCCCGACAGCCGTGTGTCCTTCCTCTGCGATGCGGGTAAGGGCCATTTCGACCTGTGCGAGCAGACGCAGGACTATATTGCCCGCTTTATCGCCAAGGCACTGGCTGATTCCCGCCCCAAGGGTGGTGTCTACTACAGCCGTTGGCAGGAGGACGGCACCGAGAACCAAGACCCGCACGACCAGTTCTGGTATCAGGACGAGGAAATGGTGGCGTTGACACGGGCACGCTACAGGGAGAGCCTTGGCAAACGGATGCAATACGTCTCAGCCCGCCTTGACGGTCAACTCATCAAGTACAATCCAGCCAGCCACGTCAAGTTGAACACCTCCGTCATGGGAGAAGAGTTTACTGTGGAACCCGTTTTCACCGACAGTACCCGCAATGGCGTGAGTCGTGATCACGCGGCAGTCCGTCCCCGTGTGCTGCTCATCTCCGGTCCGGCCATCCAAACTGGTGAATATACTTTCCGCTACGACCCTGACTACTTTGGCAAGGACCCCAAGCGACTGTGGAGCGGTGTGACCCTCTGCATCGAAGCCGATGGTGATAGTATCTATAAGTCTGCCGTACAGGAATTGAATATCCAAATCAAACGAGAAAAACGATGAAAAGAGCGATTCTGTCTTTTTTATTTATTATTTGTTCTTTATTGTTTAGTTTTGCCCAGCAAAGCGCCGAGCCCTTTGCACTAAGCGACGTACGGTTGCTGCCCTCGCGTTTCCAGCGTAACATGCAGCGCGACTCGGCATGGATAGCCTCCATTCCCGTCAACCGCCTGTTGCACTCGTTCCGCACGACGGCAGGCGTCTATTCAGCCTTGGAGGGCGGCTACGATGCCGGGCTACGACTTGGTGGCTGGGAGTCGCTCGACTGCGACCTGCGCGGACATATAACAGGACACTTATTGTCTGCTATGGCGTATCTCGCTTCCACCGCCACTGTTCCCGCCGGTTCTCCGCTGGGTCTTAAAGCCGATTCTTTGGTGCAAGGCCTGGCCGAGGTGCAGCGGCAATATGGCACCGGTTACCTCTCTGCCTTCGGCGAGGGCCTCATCGACCGCAACATCCAGGGACAGCGCGTGTGGGCGCCGTTCTACACGCTGCATAAGATTCTTCAGGGCCTCATCGACCAATATCAACTCTGTGGCAACGAGACGGCCCTGCAGGTGGCTCGCGGCATGGGCGACTGGGCGTACAACAAGTTGAAACCGCTCTCTGAGGAGACGCGCCAGAAGATGATTCGGAACGAGTTCGGCGGCTTCAACGAGGCCATGTACAACCTCTATGCCATCACCTGTGACGACCGCTACCTGTGGGTGGCCCGCTTTTTCTACCACAACGACAAGATAGACCCGCTGAAGAAAAAGAGAGATGGCGAGGCGGACCTCGGCACCAACCATGCCAATACCTTTATCCCCAAACTTTTGGGTGAATGCAGGAATTATGAGTTGTTTGGCAATGAGGACAGCCGACGTGCCTCAGAGAATTTATTCTGGACACTGGTGAACGACCACGCCTTCGTCACCGGCGAGGTCTCGGACAAGGAGCACCTGTTCAAACCTGAGACGCAGTCGAAGCATCTGACGGGCTACGACGGCGAGAACTGCTGCACCTACAACCTGCTGAAACTGGCTGACCGCCTGTTCACCTACCAGCCCGACAGCCGCATTGCCGACTACTACGAGCGCGCCCTCTACAACCACATCCTCGGACAGCAGGACACCCTCTCGTCGATGGTGTGCTACTTCACGCCCCTGATGACGGGCGGCTACCGGCTCTACTCGACGCGCGACTCGTCGTTCTGGTGCTGCGTAGGCTCCGGTTTCGAGAGTCATGCCAAGTACCAGTCGAGCATCTATTTCAAAAGCCTCACCCCCAACCCCTCTCCGAAGGGTGAGGGGAGTAAATGCCTTTACGTTAATTTGTTTATCCCTTCGGAACTGAACTGGGACGGCACCGTCGTCCGGCAGGAAACCCGGTTCCCCGAATCCAATAAAACCACACTAACCATTACTCCTCCCTCCTCTCGGGAGGGAAAGGGGGTGGGCTTCTCCCTAAAGATTCGTTACCCCTATTGGGCCACCTATATGAAGGTCAACGGCAAGAAGATGAAGCCCGGTAAGGATGGCTATGTAGATATAAATTCGTTAAATTTGCGTAATTCGTTGTCGTTGAATGTCGAGTTCGGCATGGCGTTGCACGAGGAAGCCACGAAGGACGACCCCTCGCGTGTTGCCCTGATGTACGGTCCCGTCGTGCTAGCCGGGCGGCTCGAGGACGTGCCGCACCCCTTCAGCGACCCTACGAAGCACAACGACTACTATACCTTCGACTACGGCCGGCATGCCGACATCGCCCTGGGGCAGATTAAGCACCTCGGCGGCCTGAAATGGTCAATGGAACCATTAACCATCATGCCGTTCTACGACATGCAGCATTGCCGCTACATCGTATATTGGAAAAAGTAAAGAAAAAGACATACGACCATGAAACGTTGCACACTCCTTAGCATCCTGTTCCTGACCGTCTGCGCCTCACTGCAAGCACAGACGGCCTACCAGTCACAAGTCTGGTCGCCCGACAACGGCGACGGCACGTACCGCAATCCCGTGCTCTATGCCGACTACTCCGACCCCGACGCATGTGCCGTGGACGACGATTTCTACCTCACGGCCTCGTCGTTCAACTGCGTGCCGGGCCTGCCCATATTGCACTCGCGCGACCTGGTGAACTGGCAAATCATCGGTCATGCCCTGCAGCAACTGGAGCCTGCCGACTCGTTCGCCCTGCCCCAGCACGGCAAGGGCGTGTGGGCCCCGGCCATTCGGTATCACAAGGGCCAGTTCTACATCTACTGGGGCGACCCTGACCGGGGCATCTTCATGGTCAGGGCCAGCGACCCTGCCGGCCGTTGGGAGGAACCCGTCTGCGTCGTTCCCGGCCGTGGACTCATCGATCCCTGTCCCCTGTGGGACGACGACGGCCGGTGCTATCTGGTGAACGCCTGGGCCAATTCGCGGGCCGGTTTCAACTCGGTGCTGACTGTGCGCGAACTGTCGGCCGACGGCACGCGCACCATCGGTCTGCCACGCATCGTTTTCGACGGCGGGCAACAGAACCACACGGCTGAGGGCCCGAAGATGTACAAGCGCGACGGCTGGTACTGGATTATGTGCCCCGCAGGTGGCGTCGCCATGGGGTGGCAACTGGCCATGCGAAGCCGTTCGCCATACGGTCCCTATGAGTGGAAGCGCGTGATGTGGCAGGGCAAAACCGCCATCAATGGCCCCCATCAGGGTGCCTGGGTGCATGTACAACAGGGGCAAGAGGCCGGAGGAGGGGAGGATTGGTTCCTCCACTTCAACGACCAGGGCGCCCTGGGGCGCGTCGTCATGCTGCAGCCCGTCGACTGGTCTTCGGGCTGGCCCATCATGGGCGATAAGGGGCAGCCGTACACGACATACCGCAAGCCGAAAAGTTCGGCAGCCAATGGGCAGTGGGGCATGGTGAATCCGCAAGAAAGTGACGATTTCACCGATGGAATGGGCCTGCAATGGCAATGGCACGCCAACTACGACCAGACCTTCGGAATGCCTACGGCCGACGGTTGCATGCGACTCTACACCCGCCCGCTGACGGGTTCCCTGTGGCAGGCCCCCAACCTCCTTCTGCAGAAACTTCCTGCACCGCGCTTCGTGGCTACGGCTCGTGTGCGCATGGCCTCCAAGGCCGATGGGCAGTGGGGCGGACTGGTGATGATGGGGCGCGACTATTCGGCACTCGTCATCCGTCGCGAGGGCGACCACTTCGTCCTCCAGCGTCGCACAGCCCTGGGTGCCGACGAGGGCAAAGCCGACACACCCTCTCACATCATCCATCTCACCCCCAGCGCCAGCGACA
>JAFSXQ010000189.1 GCA_017444005.1 Bacteroidaceae bacterium
GAACCACAAACTGGTGGAGGAGCGCATCGTCACAGCCAACGACATGGGCGTGTTCAGTGCCGACTTCACGATTCCCACGGGGCGGCGCAACGGCACGTTCTCCATCGAAGCCGATAAGCAGGAGCGCACGTATTTCCGTGTTGAAGAATACAAGCGTCCCACCTTCGAGGTTGTGCTCGACGACAGCCTCTACGTCTGCGGCGACAGTTGTGTAGTTCGTGGCACTGCCACAAACTACGACGGCAGTCCCCTGCGCGCGGCCCGCGTCACGGGTACCTACCACTGGCGCACGCCGTGGATTTATTATGCGAAGCGTTATTCCCAGAGCGAGACTCTGCCGCTCGACACCATCGAGACGGACGACCGGGGACGATTCGTTTACCATCTGCCATTTACCATTTCCAATGAGCCTCGTCGTTCACTGTCGGTGAACGTGGATGTGCTGAGTCAGCAGGGCGAGACGCACAACGCCCAGCACTGGTATTGGCGCGTGAGTGAGCCGAAGCCCCAGCCCGAACCGGTGAAGGTGGACAGTACCTTCCTTGTCCGTTGCGTGGCCGATACGTTTGCTGTCGACCGCCCCGCCCGCATCGAGGTAACTACGAAACTCCACGACATCTGCCTCTTCTACACCCTGTCGGCCGCCGGCAAGATATGGAAGGATGACATGGTGCGCCTCTCGAATGAGACCTTCACTCTGGACATCCCGTATCGCGAGGAGTACGACCAGAGCCTGACGGCCTCGTTCTGCTTCGTGAAGGAGGGACGCGTCTATACTGAAACAAAGACCATCTACCTCATGCAGCCCGACAACCGTCTGCGCCTGCATTGGGACACCTTCCGCGACATGGTGCAGCCGGGACAGCAGGAGGAATGGCGACTGACCCTGCGCCGTCCCGACGGTACGCCGGCCGATGCCAACCTGATGCTGGCCATGTACGACGCCTCGCTCGACTACTTCGCCCCTCACCAGTGGCACTTCGACATCGGTCGCGGACACCGCACCTACGGCGTGCCCTTCCAGACGTATTCACGTATTAGCCTCGGGACGTTGAACTTCGGCGGATGGTACAACCAGAAGACGAAGAAGGAACGCGACATCGACCTGACACGCATTAACTACAGCCTCTTCGAGGCACGTGCCTATACGCGGACTACTGGTCGAGGGCCTATCCTCTATAAGGCAAACTCTACTATGCGACTGAGTGGTACGGCTCCGGTGGAGACTATGTCCTCTGCCGGACTTGCCGATGAGGCATTGGAAGGTCGTATTGCCGGCTTGACGCTCAAGGAGGCCGCAGTGCAGACCGACCAGGACGAGGGGGCAGAGTCGGAAGCGGAGGAAACACTTTCCGTCCCGATGCGCGAGAACTTCAATGAGACGGCCTTCTTCATGCCTCAGTTGCGAACGGACGCGAACGGACAGGTGAGCATTGCCTTCACCCTGCCCGAGAGCCTGACACGCTGGCATCTGATGGGCGTGGCCCACACCGCCGACATGATGTACGCCAATCTGAGCGAACAGGTTGAGGCCCGCAAGGACCTGATGGCCCAACTCTATCTGCCGCGCTTCCTGCGTCCGGGCGATGAGGCCGTGCTGACGGCCAGCATCCGCAACGTCAGCGACCAGGGACAGCAGGGCAAGGCCGTGATGCAGATACTGGACGCACAGACCGAGAAGGTGCTGAAGACATGGAAGACGACCTTCGACCTCGGGGCCCAGCGCGATACCGTCCTGCACTTCCCCTATCAACTATCAACTTTCAACACTCAATTTTCAACTGCATCCGATTTGATTGTCCGTTGGTCGGCCCAGGGCACGACGTGCAGCGACGGCGAACAGCGTCTGTTGCCCGTGTTGCCCGCCACCATGCACGTGACCAATACCATTGCCATCACGGCCTACGACCCGGGTGTGACGAACTTCGACCTGTCGAAGATATTCCCCGCCGACGTCGCCGACCGCCGCTTGACCATCGAATACACCACCCGTCCCGAACAGTATGCCCTGCAGGCCCTGCCGGAATTGGCACGTGCGAAGCGAAGCGATGTACTCTCGCTGGCCTCGGCCTACTACGCCGGTGCGCTGGGTAAGGCCCTAGGCGCGAACA
>JAFSXQ010000190.1 GCA_017444005.1 Bacteroidaceae bacterium
CCTGTCCGAAATCCTGATGAAGGAGATGAAGGAGGCCGACCAGGGCTTCAATGCCGTCTACATGATGCTCGACTCCGGTGCCCGTGGTAGTAAGGGACAGATCAGCCAGTTGTCTGGTATGCGTGGTCTGATGGCCAAGCCCCAGAAGGCCGGTGCCGAACCGCTGATTATCGAGGACCCCATCATCTCGAACTTTAAGGAGGGTATGTCCGTGCTGGAGTACTTCATCTCCACCCACGGTGCCCGTAAGGGTCTGGCCGACACCGCCCTGAAGACGGCCGACGCCGGTTATCTGACGCGTCGTCTGGTCGATGTCTCTCACGACGTCATCATCAACGAGGAAGACTGCGGCACCCTGCGTGGCCTGGTATGCACGGCCCTGAAGAACGGCGACGAAGTCATCTCCAGCCTCTACGAGCGCATCCTGGGTCGTGTGTCTGTGCACGACATCATCCATCCCGTCACGGGCAAACTCATCTGTGCCGCCGGTGAGGAAATCACCGAGGCCAAGGCACAGGAGATTGAGGACAGCCCCATCGAGAGCGTCGAGATACGTTCCGTCCTCACCTGCGAATCGAAGCACGGCGTCTGCATGAAGTGCTACGGCCGCAACCTGGCCACTGCCCGCATGGTGCAGAAGGGCGAGGCCGTCGGCGTCATCGCAGCCCAGTCAATCGGTGAGCCCGGTACACAGTTGACCCTGCGTACGTTCCACGCCGGTGGTGTGGCCGGTAACGCTGTGGCCAATGCCATGATTGTGGCTAAGTACGATGCCAAACTCAACTTCGACGAACTGCGTACCGTTGACTTCGTCGACGACGAGGGCAAGGCCGCCCAGATGGTCGTTGGCCGTCTGGCCGAGGTTCGCTTCGTCGAGCCCAAGACCGGCATCATCCTGCTGACGCAGAGCGTGCCTTACGGTTCTACGCTTTATAATAAGGAAGGCGACGAGGTGAAGAAGGGCGACGTCATTGCCAAGTGGGACCCCTTCAACGCCGTCATCGTAACCGAAATGCCCGGTCGCGTTCAGTTCGAGAACGTCGTGGAGGGTGTTACCTATCGTGTCGAGACCGACGAAATCTCGGGTCAGCGCGAACTGATCGTCACGGAGTCTAAGGACCGCACCATCGTTCCTTCGGCCCACATCCTCGACGAGAACGGCGAACTCCTGCGCACCTACAACTTCCCCATCAATGGTCACATCGTGGTCAACGACGGACAGGCGGTGAAGGCCGGCGACGTCTTGGTTAAGATACCTCGTGCACTGGGTGGCGGCGGTGGTGACATCACCGGTGGTCTGCCTCGTGTGACCGAACTCTTCGAGGCCCGCAACCCGTCCAACCCCGCTATCGTGGCTGAAATCGACGGTGAGGTGAAGATGGGCAAACTGAAGCGTGGTAACCGCGAAATCATCGTCACACCGAAGGTGGGCAAGGAGCACCGCTACCTTGTGCCCCTGTCGAAGCAGATCCTGGTACAGGAGAACGACTACGTTCGTGCCGGTACGCCTCTCAGCGACGGTGCCATCACACCGGCCGACATCCTGGCCATCAAGGGCCCCACGGCCGTACAGGAATACATCGTCAACGAGATTCAGGACGTGTACCGCCTGCAGGGTGTGAAGATCAACGACAAGCACTTCGAGGTCATCGTACGCCAGATGATGCGCAAGGTCCAGATCGAGGAGCCCGGCGACACGCGCTTCCTCGAACAGCAGGTGGTCGACAAACTCGACTTCGCTGAGGAGAACGACCGCATCTGGGGCAAGAAGGTGGTCATCGACGCTGGCGACAGCGAGACCATGCAGCGCGGTATGATAGTCACCGCCCGCAAACTTCGCGACGAGAACTCCAGCCTGAAGCGTAAGGACATGAAACTCGTCCAGGTGCGCGACGCCGTGCCTGCCACCTCGACGCAGATTCTGCAGGGTATCACCCGTGCAGCCCTGCAGACGGGTTCGTTCATCTCTGCCGCATCGTTCCAGGAGACCACCAAGGTCCTCAACGAGGCTGCCATCAACGGCAAGACCGACCGCCTGGAGGGTATGAAGGAGAACGTCATCAGCGGTCACCTCATCCCGGCCGGTACGGGTCTGCGCGAGTTCGACAAGATTGTCGTCGGTGCCAAGGAAGACTTCGACCGCGTTATGGCAACGCGCAAGTCCATTCTCGACCTCGACATGTTGTAAACATCAGCATTTGTCTGCATAATCAAAACGGGGGCGTGTCAAATTGAACGGCACACCCTCGTTTTCTGTTTTACCATAATTTCAGTATTATATCATGCTCTCTTTTCCGTGTTCCTCTTGCGTTCTAAGGAACTTCCGCTCGGATTTCATCAAAGACTCCGAACTTGTTCGCCTGAAGAAACTTTATTTCGAAGAAATTTGTGAAATCGCTCGCTTATTCGTACCTTTGCACCCGAATTCAGAAGCAATGTTTCCACTAGTGGCTAAAAGATACATTATATTCTTCCTCCTGCTGCTGGCAGCCGTCGCGAAGATGGCTGCGCAGATGGTTACGGGCAAAATCACCGACAAGGAGTTTGGCGACCCGATGCCCGGCGTACGCATCCACTATGTCGATGACAAGTCGACGATGGTGGTGAGCGACATCAATGGTAACTTCAAGATTGCGGCCCGAAAGGGGCAGTTGCTCTTCTCCATCATCGGCTACGACCATTTCCTGGCCGAGACCGACGGGCGGGACCAGAAACTGGAGGTCACGCTGGTGGAGACGGCCAGTTCGCTGAAGGAGGTGGAAATCGTGCGCAAGAAGCAGAAGTACAGCCGCAAGAACAACCCGGCGGTGGAGATGATGCGCAAGGTCATCGCCGCCAAGAAGTCGAGCGACCTCTACGCCCAGGACTACTTCTCGTACCAGAAGTACGAAAAGATGACGCTGGCCCTGAACGAATTCACCGAGAAGGTGTTCGAGGACGACCATTTCAAGCACTTCCCCTTCCTGAAGGAACACGTGGAGACCTGTCCCGAGACGGGTAAACTCATCCTCCCCCTGACGGTGGAGGAGAAGGTGAGCCGACAGATTTACCGCAAGAGCCCGAAGACGGAGAAGACCATCGTCGTCGGACAGCACAACGAGGGCGTGACCGACCTCATCAACACGGGCGACATCGTCAACAACATGCTTTCCGACTGCTTCCAGGACATCGACATCTACAAGGACGACGTGCGCCTGTTCCAGTACCCCTTCATCAGCCCCATATCGACGAAGAAGGCCATCGGCTTCTACCGCTACTTCATCGTCGACACCCTACAGGTGGGCAACCAGGAGTGCTTCCAGGTCGACTTCACGCCGAACAACGCCCAGGACTTCGGCTTCTCGGGCTCGCTCTACATCCTGGCCGACAGCACGTGGCGCCTGAAGAAGGCCCATCTGAACATCCCGGCCCGCAGCGACGTGAACTACGTGGAGCAGATGGACCTCGTGCTCGACTTCGAACCCCTGCCCACGGGCGAGCAGGTGGTGAAGGACAACAAGATGATTGTGCAACTGGAACTGGCCTCCTTCATCCAGAAACTGCAGGTGGAGCGCACCGTGCGCTACTCCGGCTTCGACTTCACCGCGATTCCCGACCGCACGTTCAAGATCCGGGGCGACGTGAAGGTGGACGCCTCGTCCAAGATGCGCGACGAAGCCTTCTGGGAGGAATACCGCCCCGCACCGCTGACCAAGAGCGAGAACCAGTTGAGCCTGCTGCTGGAGCGCATCCAGAGCATACCCGGCATGAAGTACATCATCTGGGTGGGCAAGGCCTTCATCGAGAACTACGTGGAGACGGCCATCGACCCGGAGAAGAAGAGCAAGGTCGACATCGGCCCCATCAACACCATGATAGGCAGCAACTTCGTCGAGGGCTTCCGCCTCCGCGCCTCGGCCCAGACCACAGCGGCCCTCAATCCGCACCTCTTTGCCAAAGGGTACATAAAGTACGGTTTTGGCGACCAGCGCTGGAAGGGCATGGGCGAGGTGACCTACTCGTTCAACAAGAAGGAACACCTGCCGCGCGAGTATCCCGTCCACAACCTGACCTTCACCTACACCAACGATGTCACTTCGCCCAGCGACAAGTTCGTGCCTACGGACAAGGACAACGTCTTCTTCGCCCTGAAGTGGACGCCCGTGAAGCACATGAACTACTTCGAGCGCTACAACCTGCTGCTCGACTGGGAGTGGGAGAACGGCTTCCGGTTGACCACCCAGTTGCGCCGCGAGTGGAACGAGGGCGCTGGCGCGCTCTTCTACCAGACGCTGAACAACGGCACCTACGATGCCACCGGCCAGTACGTGCCCAACCAGTTGGCCCCCATGCCTCATAGAATCACGTTCGCCGAGGCCACCGTCGGTCTGGAGTTCCAGCCGGGTGCCACCTACCTGAACACCAAGGCCCGCCGCGTGCCCACCAACTTCGACTCGCCCATCATGGGCGTGAAGCACACCGTCGGCGTGAAGGGCGTGCTGGGCGGCGAGTACAACTACAACTTCACGGAACTGACCATCTACAAGCGCTTCTGGCTCCACTCGTGGGGCAAGATCGACTGCTACGGCACCTACGGCATGCAGTGGAACAAGGTGCCCTTCCCCTTCCTGGTGATGCCCGCGACCAACCTCAGTTACATCATGGAACTGAACTCGTTCAGCCTGGTCAGCAACATGGAGTTCCTGACCGACCGCAACACGTCCGTCTTCCTGTCGTGGGACATGAACGGCAAGATACTGAACCGCATACCCCTCATCAAGAAGTTGAAGTGGCGCGAGTTCATCGGCCTGAACATGATGTGGGGCAAACTCACCGACAAGAACAACCCCTTCCTGGCCCAGAACTACGGCGACTCGGAACTGATGTTCTTCCCCGGCGTCTACAAGCAGGGCGATTTCCAGTACGTCTCGCACATGATAGACCCCAAGAAGCCCTACTTCGAACTGGTGGTCGGCGTCCACAACATATTCAAACTCTTCCACGTCGAATATGTCCACCGCCTCAACTATCACTATCCCGACACCAAGCGCTGGGGCATCCGCTTCACCTTCCGCGTCACGTTCTGACGACCCGAATTGCTCCTTTTCGACAACGAATTGCACGAATTACACGAATTAAGCGGATTATATTTGGGAAATCGCTCACTTAATCGTAACTTTGTCCTCAAATTACAGATAAAACGGAAATGAGTCTGAAGCAACGGGTGCTGGCCACCATGAAATCGGAGGACACGGAGGGCCCCTTTGAGTTGTACGTGACGCGTACGCCCGGCTACGTGTGGGCCCTGCTGTTCCGCGCGCTCCACGTCCATCCCATCGCCGTCACGCTCATCTCCATCCTCATCGGTGCCGCCAGCGGCTACTTCTTCTACTTCGACGACCTGCGGATGAACCTCATCGGCATGGGACTGCTCGTCTGGGCCAACTGGTACGACTGCGCCGACGGACAACTGGCACGCATGACGGGCCAGCGCACGCTGGTGGGCCGCCTGCTCGACGGGCTGGCCGGCGACATCTGGTTCTTCTGCATCTATCTGGCCATCGTGCTGCGCCTGCAGCCCCAACTGGGCATCTGGATATGGCTGCTCTGCGCCTACGCGGGCTTCATCTGTCACGGACGGCAGGCGGCCCTGGCCGACTACTACAAGAACATCCACCTGTGGTTTGCCTTCGGCGACGGCCGGAGCGAACTGGACACCTACGAGCGGGAGAACCGGCGCTATCGGTCGCTCCGGTGGCGGCGTGGCGAGTGGTTCGAGAAACTCTACCTCTTCTTCTACCGCTCGTACACCCGGGGGCAGGAGGACCAGACGCCCCGGTTCCAGGCCTTCCATCACACGCTCCGTCAGCGGTACCCCGACGGCAACCTCCCCGCCCAACTGCGTCGGGACTTCCGCGAGAAGAGCCTGCCCCTGATGCCGCTGACGAACATCCTGACCTTCGACCTGCGCGTCGGCGTGCTGTTCCTGTCGATGTTCGTCGGGCAGCCCATCCTGTTCCCGCTGTTCGAAATCGTCGTGCTCGAGCCCGTGCGCTTCTACACGCGCCGCCGCCACGAAGGCTTCTGCACGGAATTCCACAACCAACTTAACTCCGCCTCGCATGAAACAAGATAAACCCACCATCATTGCCCTGCTGCTGGCCGGAGGCTACGGACTGCGCATCCACTCGTCGCGCCCCAAACAGTTCATCGAGACGGACGGCGAGAGCATCCTGCTGCACACGATGAAGGCCTTCGAACGGCATCCGCTCGTCGACGAAATCTGGGTGGTGTGCAACCCCGAATGGAGCAGTTACGTGCAGAAGCAGGCCGCCATCGGGCAGGTGGGCAAGTTCCGCCAGACGCTGCCGTCGGGCCTGACGAGTTACGACTCGCTCGTCAACGGCATACGGGGCCTGGAGCAGAAGGGCACGGGAGCGGACAGCATCGTGGTGGTGCACGAGAGCGTGCGGCCCTTCGTGTCGCACGAAATCATCACGAACAATGTGGTCTCGTGCCTGGAACACGGCAACGCCGTGACGGCCACGTACAGCCACGAGTCGTACCTGCAGACGGCGGACGGCAACACCTCGCAGGGCTTCATCGCGCGCGACCGGCTGATGCGGGCACAGACGCCTATCACCTTCTGCATGCACGACCTGTCGGAAATCCTCCGTCGGGCCGAGGAACGGGGCATCACGCAGTCGCAGTCGCTCTTCACACTGGTCAACGAAATCAACTGGAAGCCCCTGCACATCGTGGAGGGTGGCATGCTGAACTTCAAGATTACGCTGCCCCTGGACGTGGAAATATACAACCGCCTTCGCAGCATCAACTACGACTAAAACGCGTCGCATCCTTCCGTCCTTCGCGTCGCGTCCTTCCAGCCTTCGCGTCGCGTCCTTCCGGCCTTCGCGTCGCGTCCTTCCGTCCTTCACGTTACTAACCTTTGGCGAATTCTGTTACAGCGTTACAGTGTTACAGTTCTCAGAATGCCAGTCAAACGAGCCTATGAAAATTCTATATATATAATTATATATATAGAGTTAATTTTGCTCTTTGCATCACCTTGTTTGAGAACTGTAACACTGTAACACTGTAACGCTGTAGCGCTTTTCACTCGCACGTCTGTGTTTCTTCTGTGTTTCAGTGTTTCTTATTCCGTAACCAAAAGATTTTTCCGTTTTTGTTTGCATCGTACGGAAAAGTTTCTTAACTTTGTCCCGTCCTATCCTCCGTCCGAGGTCAAGCGTGGCCTGGGCCGGCATTTCACCGACAGAGGTGGTGCAGGAGCGGATGGGTGGGCAAATATGACGAAAGCGTTCTTCTGTGACGCTTTGTTCTTTGGCTATTCGGAAGTCTCGCAAACTCCAAATGCTCGCCAGAAAGCAAAGTAACAGTGGACGCCTATGGGTATGTATCAGTATATGGTATACATACGCGCGTGGGCTTCTGCATTGTTACTTGTCTTAGGCGAGTAGGCAATGCGAGACGCCTCGAATAGCGGGACAAGTGACAGAGACTAGTTCCCGCGCTTTTTTGTGTCTCCACGCAATAGTGTTGGGTCGGTTCGGACGCAGTCGACGGACTAACTATTATTAACTAAAATACTTAACACTATGAGAAAACTACTACTTTTCTTCTTTGCTTTGCTGACCGGCGTCGGCGGGGCGTGGGCGGCGGATTGCGTTGTTACAGTAACGACAACCTCTGTTGATCCGGCTACAAATGGCTCATTTACGACGGGGGCCACATCTTCGGGCTACTACACTACTTGGACATCAAATGCAGAATCTGGATGTGCTGGTCTTGTCATCACAACGAGTGGTAATCTTGGTATGAAAAGCCAATTTGTCAACTCAGATACTTATGGTACAGTATTAGCTTTGAAAACGACCACTACAGGCGGAGAAACAGCCGAGGATTTAACAATCACGGCTCCTACAGGCTACTACATTAAAAGTTATAGTATTGAAGCAAAGCGCTATTCGTCAACAACTGATAACTACACGATTCAGACAATGGGAGGACAAAACCTTACGTCTATTGGCACAACTACGTCCACTTCATGGAGCGAATATGCTCCATTTAGTTCTTCCGCAACCCTGAAAGTGACTGACACGAAGGGCGTAAGTTCTAAATACCTTTGTATCGTAACTCTTACAGTTACCATTTCCGATGCCTTACCTGGTACACAACTTAATTCTACAGCGTCCGGTGTTTCATGGAGCGCAGGAGCAAGTAGTTGGAATAACAATTGGACTTCTGGTACAACTCCCAACGTTCGCCTACAGGCTGGTTATTCTGTTGGAGCGAGTGATATGAATAATTTTAAGTCTGGAAGTACATCCGGATCCTTTATTTTACACTCGGTCAGCAATCCCTACTATACCATTAGCGTCCCATTCGGTTACCTGATTAAGAGTTACACTATTGTAGGCGTTTCTAATGGTGGAATTACACTTACTCCGAATGAAGGAACTGTTGTCAATGCCCGTCAGATATTTTCAGCCAACTATTCTAATGCTGTGTCAGTAGGGAATATTGCCAAAAATTCAGTTTCATTCCGATTGACAGGTGGCTCGTACCAAATTAACAATGCCATTGTTTATGTGGAATATGTATCTGCCTCAAGTATTACTAATCTCGCCAGCCTTAGTAACGCAAAGGCATACGCCGTCACCAACGCCCGTGGCTCATGGAAGTTCGCAGATGATGCTACTGCAATGTCTGCATATGGCAGTAGCATTAATCTTTACGACGACGCATATCAAGTGGCTATTA
>JAFSXQ010000191.1 GCA_017444005.1 Bacteroidaceae bacterium
ACCGACGTCTTCAAGCGTGGCATCATCAAGTGGAACAATGTACCCTACGGCAAGGGAGGTTCCCTTACGGCTATCGCCTACAACGGTGGCCGGGACGTGGCCCGCCACCAGATAGAAACCGCCGGAAAGGCCGTGCGCCTCGTCATCGAGCCGGAGGAAACGGTAAATGACCAAACGACGAATGGCATGGGACTTCGCTACCTGACCGTCCGCGCCGTCGACAAGCAGGGCCGCACCGTGCCCTCGTTCGACGAGGAACTGACCGTCACGCTCGAGGGCACCGGCCTCTCCCTGCTGGCCATCGACAATGGCGACCACTACACCGACTACCTCTTCCACGACGTCCGTACGAAGCGCATGCTTCAGGGCCAGATGCAGGTCATCCTGCGCACCACGCGGCAGCCCGGCAAGGTGACCCTCCGTGCCACTACTCCCAGCCTGAAGGCTACGCTGAAACTGTAGGATACATTATTCAATAAAAAAGGGGGCTGTGTCGTTTCATTTTGACACAGCCCCTTCCTTTTGTGTTGTAGGATTAGTTGCGGAACGTGAGGTGGTCGCCCTGGGCCTCTACGACGATGGGCCGCGTGCGGTCGATGCCGGTGCCCAGGAGGGCCTTCGAGAGGTCGTTGAGCAGGAAGCGCTGGATGGCGCGCTTGACGGGCCGGGCACCGAAGTCGGGGTCGTAGCCCTCGCGGGCCAGGAAGTCGATGGCCTCGGGGGTCAGCGTCAGGGTGACGCCGTTCTGCGTGAGCATCTTCTGTATGCCAGCAATCTGCAACTGCACGACCTGGCGTATCTCCTCCTGCTGGAGGGGGTGGAAGACGATGACTTCGTCGATGCGGTTCAGGAACTCGGGGCGCATGGCCGTGCGTAACTGCTCCTGGCGCAGGTTGGAGGTCATGATGATGATGGTGTTCTTGAAGTTCACCGTGCGGCCCTTGGAGTCGGTCAGGCGGCCGTCGTCGAGCACCTGCAGGAGGGTATTGAAGACGTCGGGGTGGGCCTTCTCTATCTCGTCGAAGAGGACGACGGAGTAGGGCTTGCGGCGCACGGCCTCGGTCAGTTGTCCGCCCTCGTCGTAGCCGACGTATCCGGGAGGGGCACCGATGAGGCGCGAGACGGAGAACTTCTCTTGGTACTCCGACATGTCGATGCGGGTCATCATCTGTTCGTCGTCGAAGAGGTACTCGGCCAGGGCGCGGGCCAGTTCGGTCTTGCCGACGCCGGTGGTGCCGAGGAAGATGAAGGAGCCGATGGGGCGCTTGGGGTCTTGCAGTCCGGCCCGGCTGCGGCGCACGGCATCGGAGACGGCGCGGATGGCTTCGTCCTGGCCGATGACGCGGCGGTGCAGTTCTTCTTCGAGGTGGAGCAGTTTGTCGCGCTCGCTCTGCAGCATCTTCGACACGGGGATGCCCGTCCAGCGGCTTACGACGTCGGCAATGTCGTCGGCGGTCACTTCCTCCTTCACCATGGCCTCGCCACCCTGTGCCTCGCGCAGTTGGGCCTTTATCTGTTCTATCTCCTGTTCCAACTGCTGCAGGCGTCCGTAGCGTATCTCGGCCACGCGGGCATAGTCGCCCGAGCGTTCGGCGCGTTCGGCCTCGAAGCGGAGTTGCTCGATTTGCTGCTTGTTCTGCTGGATGCGGTTCAGCAGTTCCTTCTCGCCCTGCCACTTGCTGCGGAACTGCGCCTCCTGTTCGCGCAGGTTGGCGATTTCTTTTTCTAGATTTTCTAGTTTTTCTAGATTATCTAGATGGCCTAGGCTGTCCTTTTCGTGCTTGATGCTCTCGCGCTCGATTTCCAACTGCGTGAGCCGTCGCGTGATTTCATCCAGTTCCTCGGGCACGGAGTCGCGCTCCATGCGCAGTTTGGCGGCGGCTTCGTCCATGAGGTCGATGGCCTTGTCGGGCAGGAAGCGGTCGGTGATGTAGCGGTTCGAGAGTTCCACGGCGGCGATGATGGCGTCGTCCTGTATGCGCACCTTGTGGTGGTTCTCGTAGCGCTCCTTCAGGCCGCGCAGGATGGAGATGCTGCTGGGCACGTCGGGCTCGTCGACCATGACGCTCTGGAAGCGGCGCTCCAGGGCCTTGTCCTTCTCGAAGTACTTCTGGTATTCGTCGAGCGTCGTGGCACCGATGGAGCGCAGTTCGCCGCGCGCCAGTGCGGGCTTCAGGATGTTGGCGGCGTCCATGGCGCCCTCGCCCTTGCCAGCGCCCACGAGGGTG
>JAFSXQ010000192.1 GCA_017444005.1 Bacteroidaceae bacterium
AAGAGGACCCAGAGCGCATCCTGATGCCTGCCGTCGGACTGGAGACCTACCACAACTACACGCTGCTGCACGACGACCTGATGGACAATGCCGACATGCGACGCGGGCACGAGACGGTACACCGCCGCTGGGATGCCAACAAGGCCATCCTCTCGGGCGACTCCATGCTGGTGCTGGCCTATCAGCGCATGCAGCAGGTGCCTGCCGAGAAGTTGCCTGCCGTGCTGAATCTCTTCACAGAGACAGCCCTGGAGATAGTCGAGGGCCAGGAGTACGACATGACCTTCGAGACGCGCACCGACGTGACGGAGGATGAGTATATCGAGATGATCCGACTGAAGACCAGCGTACTGCTGGCCTGTGCGCTGAAGACGGGTGCCCTGCTGGCCGATGCGCCCCAAGAGGATGCCGACCGACTGTATCGTGTTGGCGAACAGGTGGGACTGGCCTTCCAGTTGCAGGACGACCTGCTCGACGTCTATGGCGACCCCAAGGTTTTCGGCAAAGCCATTGGCGGTGACATCACGTCGAACAAGAAGACCTACATGCTCATCAATGCCTACAACCGTGCCAACGATGAGCAGCGCAAGGAACTGGAGCACTGGATTGGTGCCAAGGAGTTTAACCGCAGCGAGAAGGTGGCTGCCGTAACCCACCTGTACGACGAGATAGGCATTCGTCAACTCTGCGAGGAGAAAATCAACTATTATTTCCAGCAGGCCAGCCAGACACTCTCTGAGGTCAACGTGACTGACGAGCGCAAAGCCCAACTGCGCCAGTATATGGACGAACTGCTGCACCGCAATAAGTAATGATGCATTTCATTGATACTCACTGTCACCTGGATGGCGACGAGTTTGCCGCCGACCGCCACGAGGTGGTGCAGCGTGCCCGTGAAGCCGGTTGCACGAAGATTTTCCTGCCGGCCATAGATGCCCAGTCGTGCCACACTGTACTTGACGTCTGTGCCCACTATCCCGGCTACTGCTACCCCATGCTGGGTCTGCACCCTGAGGAGGTAAAGGCCGACTGGCGCCAGCAGTTGGATGCTATCTACCAGCTTCTGCAGTCCCCTCGCCCTTTGGAGAGGGCGGAGGGTGAGGCTCTTCCCATCGCCATCGGCGAGGTGGGTCTCGACTACTACTGGAGCCGGGAGTATGAGAAGGAACAGTTGCAGGCCTTCGAAGAACAAGTAAAGTGGGCCGTAGCGCTCCGACTGCCCCTCATGATTCATTGTCGCAAGGCACAAAACGAGATGGTAGCCATACTAAAGAGGTACGCGCGGGAATTGCCCGGCGGCGTGTTCCACTGCTTTACGGGCAACGAACAGGAAGCCCGCCAACTGCTGGAGTTCGACCGCTTCGTTCTCGGCATTGGCGGTGTGCTCACCTTCAAGAAGAGCCACCTGCCCGAAGTGCTGCCCGCCTGCGTACCCCTCGACCGCATCGTCCTGGAGACCGACGCCCCCTACATGGCTCCCGTGCCCATGCGTGGCCAACGTAACGAGTCGGCCTTTATCCGCCACGTCGTCACGCGCTTGGCTGAAGCCTACGGAACGACTGAGGAAGAGATTTGTCGGCAGACGACAGCCACAGCGGAACGCATCTTTCGCGTATAAGTCAACATTCATCGTTCATCGCTCATCGTTCAAAAAAAGCCCCCTCCCAGCCGGGAGGGGGTTGGGGGTGGGTTGTTTGGGGGTTAGGGTTCCTCCTTTTCC
>JAFSXQ010000193.1 GCA_017444005.1 Bacteroidaceae bacterium
CGTCCACCATGCAAGAGGCCCCCGACGTCCGTTCCTTCCGCTTCGTCTGGATGGAGATGATGGGGGAACGCCTCCTCTACGGCGACCTGCGCATACAGGACGACCTGACCGCAGCAACTACTACTTCATGCACATCTACCGCAACAACGTGGGCTACCGGTGGGCCGTCATGAAGGATGAAAAGGACAAGGGGGGAGAACTGCAACAACTGTTCCAGTGCGGCAGCGCGCGCGACATGGACAAGGGCGACAGCGATGCCTTGAAGGAGGGCGATGCCATCCGCATCGAGGTGCGCGCCATCGACCGTGCCTCCTACGACTACCTCTTCTCCATGCAGGTCATGGACAACTCGGGCAGCAATCCCACAGCGAACTTCACGGGGGGATGCCTGGGCTACTTCTCAGCATACAACTACGTCAACCTGCACCGCACGTTCCACCGCAGCGAGGTGGAAGACGAATAACTACGCGCAAGGACTACTGCTTTTCCAACGTCACCACGGCGGTGAAACTCTGCCCGTTCATGTCGAAACTGTATTCGGCAACGAGTTGCTTCGCCGAGAAGGAAGTGATTTTCCACACGATGACACGCTCCTCGTCGCCGATGTCGCTGCTGACGATACGTATCATGGCACGGGTAGCCTGATAGGTGCCATGCAGGGCATCGCCGTCTGCGATGTACACCAAGTCGCACGTACCGTCCTCACGGAACAGCACATATCGGTATTGGAACTCCAGTCCCGGGTCGGCATCGTCCTTGAAGGTGTAGGAGAAGGCCCACTTGCCCGGCAGCACCTCGTTGATGATGCCGTCGTCGCCGTCGTCCAGTTTGTCGCAGCCTGTCAACACAAGGCCGCTCAGCGCGGCCGCCATTATCAGCCATATTACGCGTCTCATGCTGCAAAGGTACGAATAAACCGGCAAAAGCGCAAACCTATTCAGATGATTTTCGGCGTGCAGTCACTCGTCCGGAGAGCGTCCGGAGAGAAATCGAGGACCCGGAAGCAGAGCGACGGTTCGAAGCCCTTGCCGACGAGGTAGCGGGCAAGTTTGGCCCGGCACTCGTAGTCGTTGCGCCCCTGTATGGAGGGACGTTTCTGACGGACCAGACGGTGCAGGATGTCGAGATACTCATCCTCGGGCAATTCGGCGAGCGCCGCTTGGCGGTCAGCCGGGGAAATGTCCAGCATGCGCAGCATCTGGTCAATCTTCACCCGTCCCCAATGGTTGTAGCGCAGTTTGTCGAGGGCATAGGCTCGGGCAAAGCGCGACTCGTCGATGAAACGCTCGTCCACCAGCCGGGCTATCACCCGTTCCTGCACCTCCGAAGGCACGCCCAGGCGGGTGAGTTTCTCATAAATCTGACTCGCACAATGCTCGCTGCGGCTGCACAGCAACGCGGCTTGATTGAAGGCCTCACTTTCCGATGGAATCGTATCTTTTTGCATAAAATGTAAAAAATAGGTAAAAAACTATATCGCCTCACGGTTGCAGGGCAATGACGAAGCGGTCGAGGCCGAAAGAATCGCGTTCAGCACGTACGTTGAGAAGGCCTGATTCTTCGATTAAATGGGCCGTTTCTGCGCCTAACGTTTGGTTTATCTCCAAGAAAAGCATGCCCCCTGGGGCGAGGTGCGATTGGGCGTAACGCCCGATGGCCCGATAGAAGCGGAGCGGGTCGTCGTCGGGCACAAACAGGGCGCGGTGCGGTTCGTAGTCCAGCACGTTCGGCTCCATCTGGCGCGCCTCGCTTTGCAGCACGTATGGCGGATTGCTGACGATGACCTGCCAGCGGCGGTCGTCGGCGGGAGGGGCAAGGATGTCGGCCTGCTCGAACGTGACGCGGGCCCGAGGATGAAGAGCGGCATTACTGCGCGCCACGGAGAGCGCCTCGTCGCTGATGTCCCAGGCCGTGACGTGCGCATCGGGCAGCGCCAATGCCAGGGAGAGCGCGATGCAGCCGGAACCGGTGCCGATGTCGAGAATCCCGCCCCTGCAACCGGCGGGCAGGCTATCGAGGACAAGGTGTACCAGTTGCTGCGTTTCGGGCCGAGGGATGAGGGCACCGGGGGCGACGCGAAAACGGTGTCCGCAGAAGTCGGTGAAGCCCAGAATGTACTGTATGGGCTCGTGATGTAGCAGTCGGGAGACAATTTCCCGGGCATTTGCGATGTCGTCTGCCGATAATTCACTATCTTTGCCGAGCAAAACGTCGGTTTGGCTGAGTCCGAAGCCGTCCTCAAACATGCGGCGGACCAGGGCACGCGCCTCGCCCTCGGGATAGACCTGCGTGAGGTCGTCGACCATCTGACGATAGAGTTTCATGGTGCAAAGGTAATAAAAAGTTGAACGTTGAAAGTTGAAAGTTGAAAGTTTTTTTGATGGAACAGTCACAAATAGATGAGAAATACATGCGCCGCTGCCTGCAACTGGCGCGATGCGGCCGACAAGGGGCTGCCCCGAATCCGATGGTGGGGGCAGTGGTGGTGTGCGACGGACGCATCATCGGCGAAGGATACCACCAGCGTTGCGGCGGCCCTCATGCCGAGGTGAATGCCATCCGTTCGGTCAAAGAGCCGGAACTGCTGCGACGGAGCACCATCTACGTCAGTCTGGAACCCTGTGCCCACTACGGCAAAACGCCCCCCTGCGCCAAACTTATCATCGAGATGGGCATACCGACGGTGGTGGTGGGTTGCCGCGACCCCTTCCCGAAGGTGGACGGACGGGGGATAGACCTGTTGCGCGAAGCGGGCATCGAGGTGCGTGTGGGCATATTGGAAAAGGAATGCCTGTGGCTGAACCGGCGGTTCATCACCTTCCACACCCTGCACCGGCCCTACATCACGCTGAAGTGGGCACAAAGCCGGGACGGACTGCTCGACCGCAGGCGCGAGAGTGCCGAGGAACCGCCGGCACGGCTGTCGTCGCCCGTCACGCAGACGCTGGTGCACCGCCTGCGTGCCCTGAACAAGGCCATACTGGTGGGGCGGCGCACGTGGGAACTGGACCGGCCAGGCCTGAACGTCCGTCTGTGGACAGGGGAAGACCCGCAGCGCATCGTGCTGAGCAGCAGCCCCGTCTGTTGCGATTCCGTCGCGACAGACATAACCAGCCTGCTTACCCTACTCTACGAACAGGGTGTGCAGACCCTGCTGGTGGAGGGTGGCGCACAGACGTTGCAGAGTTTCATCGACCAGGGCCTGTGGGACGAAGCACGCATCGAGACCTCGCCCCAGGCACTCGGCGACGGCATACCAGCACCGCACATTACGGGGAAAAAGGGCGAAAAACTGTTAATTGGAGGCCATATAATCGCTTATATCTATAAAAATTCTTAATTTATAGTGCGAATAGGCGCCCTACGTTTCGCCGAACGGAAAAAATGTCGTACTTTTGTAGCCTGAAACGTAACGCGCGTATACATACACGATGAAAAAATACATTTATCTCCTGTTGGCAACGCTCTTCGTGCCATACCTGCTAACCTCGTGCGCCAGCAATGACGACGACGATACAGAACTTACCGAAAACTGCATCATAACCGGCTTCACCCTGGGACAACTCAAGCGTTCCATGTACATGAAGACAACGGCCGGAATGGACAGCATATACTCGACCAGTTTCTCCGGATCGGTATTCCCCATGACTATCAACCAGCACACGCTGACCATCGAAAACCAGGACTCGCTGCCCACCCGCACCCGGCTGGACAAGGTGCTGACGACGGTCACCTTCGACGGCGTGCTGCTCTGGCGTAAAGCCCAACTGAGCGAGGAGGACGACACCGCATGGACGACATACAGCAACAAGGACTCGCTCGACCTGAGCCAGCCCCTCCACTTCCGGGTGTATTCGGCTACGGGCCTGTCGAGCCGAACGTACACGGTGAAACTCAACGTCCACCAGCAGGACGGCGACAGCACCACATGGCACAACCTGGGAAGCGTGGAGGCCCTGTCGCAAGTGCAAAACCGCAAACTGATGCTCTGGGGCGACTCGATGTACATCCTGGGCCGGAAGACCGACGGCACCATGCTGTGCCTGCGGCGTTCGGAACAGTTGACGGACGACTGGGCACCGCAGCCCGTGACAGGAGCCGAGAAGGCCGTGCCCGGAACGTTGCAGATGATGAACTCCTCGCTGTACATGAGCACGACGGACGGCCGCATACTAACCAGTACGGATGCCTTGAACTGGACCGAAGACCCGCTGCCCGCAATGGACGGACTGACGCTGGTGGGTGCCAGTGACGATTACCTGTATGCGCTGTGCGACAGGAAGTTGTACAGGGGCGCAGACACCACATGGACGGAAGAGCGACTGGACGACAGCAGCGAGAACCTGCCCACGGAGGAACTGAACAGCGTGCTCTTCACGCTGCCCAGCGAGGCAAGGTGCCTGATGCTCGTTGGCAGCCGCAAGCCCACCGACACCACAGCCACCATCTGGACCAAGAGTTGGGCACAGGACGAAGAGACACAGGAAGGTTGGATGTACTACACCCTGAACGAGGCGAACAAATACCCCTGCCCTATGCTGAAGGGCCTGTGCATCGAATACTACGACGGCGGACTGCAGGCACTGGGCGGACGGAGCCGCGACGGGCGCTATGCGGCCATGGACAGCATCTTCCACAGCAGCGACTACGGCATTGCCTGGAAGACGTACGACGGCAACGACATGCCCGTGGACAGCGAACTGAGGACGCAGGCGCAAAGTGCCACATACTTCAGCACGACCGTCGACCGGGACAACTACCTGTGGGTGCTGGTGGACCAGAATGTATGGCGCGGCCGCATCAACCGACTGGGGTTCCTGCGCGACGACAAATAAAAATTGGAAGATTGAAAATTGAATATTGAAAGTTGAACACGCATTGAAACGACTGACCATCATATTAGCCTGCATGCTTGTGGCCTTCACCGGAAGGGCACAGGACGACGAGGAGTACCAGATGGAGATCGGTGGCGCCGCAGGGGTAGATTTCTACCTGGGCGATGCCAACAAGACGCCCTTCAGCCATTCGAGCGTGATGGGAGGCTTCCTGATGCGACGGATGTTCAATCCCCGCATGGCCCTGAAGGCCAACCTGGCTATGGGGCACCTGGCGGGAAACACGAAGGGCTACTTCTTCCCCGAGGACGCCGGCAGCCATAGTCCGCAGGGAGGCGTACCCGTGAGTTTCAAGTTCAAGCGCAACGTCCTGGACCTGGGTGCCCAGTTCGAGTTCAACTTCTGGGGCTACAGCATGGGCGAAGCCTACAAGGGCAACAGCCGCATCACCCCCTATGCCGTGGCCGGTATAGGCCTGACACTGATTACAGGCGGTGGTGCAGGCGTGAATGCAGGACTGAACTGCCCCATCGGCGTGGGCGTGAAATACAAGGTGAAGCCCCGTCTGAACGTGGGAGCCGAATGGACCTTCCGCTTTACCACCAGCGATGCGTTGGACACCAGCAAGGAATGGAAACAACTCGACCACCCCTACGCCATTCAGAGTTCGGGGCTGAAGAACAAGGACTGCTACTCGTTCCTGATGTTGTTCCTCACCTACGACATCATGCCGAAATGCAAGACATGCCATAATAATGATTAAAGATTGAATATTAAAAAAGATAAAGATATGACACTGAAGGAACAAATAGACAATGAGCGCATGCCGAAGCACGTGGCCATCATCATGGACGGCAACGGACGATGGGCCAAGGCCAAGGGCATGCCACGTACGGCAGGCCATGCCGAGGGAGTGGAACGCGTGAAGGACATCACCGCCGAAGCCGCCCGACTGGGTTGCAAGTTCCTCACCCTCTACGCCTTCTCCACCGAGAACTGGAACCGTCCGGCGCCGGAAATCGAGGCGCTGATGACGCTGCTCATCGACCACCTGGAGGAGGAGACCTTCATGAAGAACAACGTGCGACTGCTCACCATAGGCGAGTTCACGAAACTACCTCCGAAGGTACAGGAACGCGTGCAGGCCTGCATCGACCACACGGCCAACAACACCCGCATGACGATGGTGGTGGCCCTGAGTTACTCCTCGCGATGGGAACTGACCGAGACCATGCGCCACATGGCACAGGAGGTGAAGGAAGGCCGGCTGCAGCCCGAGGACATCACCGAGCAGAGCATATCGGAACACCTGCAGACCAGTTTCATGCCCGACCCCGACCTGCTCATCCGCACGGGCGGCGAACTGCGCATCAGCAACTATCTGCTGTGGCAGAGTGCCTACACCGAGTTCTATTTCACAAACACCTTCTGGCCCGACTTCCACGAAGAGGACCTCTACCGCGCCATCATCGACTACCAAAGCCGCCAGCGCCGATTCGGGAAAACCGGCGAACAGGTGGAGGAGGAGTTGAAAGTTGAAAGTTGAAAGTTAAAAGTTAAAAGTTGAGAGTTGAGAGTTTAGAGTTTAGAGTTGATTGAAGACTGAATGAAGCGAAGATATCTGACACTGCTGCTACTGCTGCTGACGACGGCCCTGCCCATGTCGGCGCAGGGGCTGAACAAGAATCTGAATCCCGTGGTCGACTACGGGCGAACGCCGCGCGACTACATACTGAAGGACATCACCGTGAGTGGTGCGCCCAACTACGACGACTATCTGCTGATAGGGCTGTCGGGCCTGCAGACGGGCCAGAAAATCACCATACCGGGCGACCAGATAACCAAGGCCGTTCGCCGCTACTGGCGACAGGGACTGTTCGGCAACGTAGCCATCAGGCTGGACAGCGTCGTCCACGACTCGGCCTACCTCCACATCCAGTTGACGCCCCACCCCCGCATCTCTGAAATCAAGTACTCGGGTGTGAAGAAGAGCGAACGCGAAGACCTGGAGAAGAAGTTGGGTCTGATAGCGGAGAACCAGATAACGCCCAACACCATCCCCCGGGCCGTGACGCTGGGTAAGAAATACTTCGATGAGAAGGGGTACAAGAATGCCGAAATCAACATCGTGCAACGCGACGACCCCTCGAAGCCCGGACGCGTCATCCTGGACGTAGACATCCAGAAGAAGGACAAGGTGAAGGTGAACCACATCTACATCACCGGCAACGACAACCTGACGGAAAAGAAAATCAAGGGTAACCTCATCTCGAAGGGCGTGCTGAAGACCATACACGAGCGCCACAACATGGGCAGTTGGTTCCGCTCGAAGAAGTTCGTCGACAAGAAATACAAGGAGGCCAAGGAAAACCTCATCAACAAGTATGCGCAGTTGGGCTACCGCGACGCCATCATCCTGAGCGACAGCGTGGTACCCTTCGACGAGAAGAGCGTCAACGTGTTCCTCAACGTCGATGAGGGCCAGAAATACTACCTGCGCAACGTGGAGTGGGTGGGCAACACGCTGTACAAGACCGACGACCTGAACCGCATACTGCGCATGGAGAAAGGCGACGTTTACGACCAGAAGAAGTTGAACGACCGTCTGTCGGGCGACGAGGACGCCATCGGCAACCTCTACTACAACAACGGTTATGTCTTCTACCAACTCGACCCCGTGGAGACCAACATCGTGGGCGACTCCGTGGACCTGGAGATGCGCATCTTCGAGGGCACGCAGGCGCACATCAGCCACATGCGCATAAATGGTAATGACCGCGTGTACGAGAACGTCGTCCGGCGCGAACTTCGCAACAAGCCCGGCGACCTGTTCTCGAAGGAGGCTATGGAACGCTCCTACCGCGAAATTGCCTCGATGGGCTTCTTCGACCCCGAAGCCATCGACCCCAAGGTGGAGCCTAACACCGAAAACAGTACCGTGGATATGGCCTGGGGACTGACCCCGAAGTCGAACGACCAAATCGAGTTCTCGCTCGGTTACGGACAGACGGGCGTAATCGGAAAGATTGGCTTGCGGTTCAACAACTTCTGCATGGCCAACCTGTTCAAGAAGAACGGCATCCGCCGCGGCGTCATGCCGCAGGGCAACGGCGAGACGTTCAGCATCAGCGGACAGACCAACGGCCGCTACTATCAGGCCTACAGCGCATCGTACATGAACCCGTGGTTCGGCGGCAAGCGTCCCAGTTCGTTCTCCGTAAGCGCCTACTTCTCGAAGCAGACCGACATGAGCGACCGCTACTGGAACTCGGCTGCCTACAACAACTACATGTCCAGTTACCTCGGCTACGGCTATGGCTACGGAGGCTATGGCACCAACTACTACGAAAACTTCTACGACCCCGACAAGTACCTGAAGATTCTGGGACTGTCCATCGGATGGGGTAAGCGACTGACGTGGCCCGACGACTATTTCCAGTTCATGGCCGAACTGGGCTATACCCGCTACATGTTGAAGGAGTGGCAATACTTCTACGTGCCCAACGGCAACTGCAACTCGCTGGCCCTGACCCTGTCGCTCTCGCGTTCCAGCACCGACAACCAGATATTCCCCCGCCGAGGCAGCGAGTTCATGCTCTCGCTGTCGCTGACACCTCCCATGAGTCTGTTCGAGAACAAGGACTTCGAGCACCTGGCCACGAACATCAACTCGGTGACCTACGACCGCGAACTGCAAGACAAGTACCGCTGGATCGAGTACCACAAATGGAAGTTCAAGGCACGCACCTTCACCGCTCTGACCCGCGGCAGCAAATGCCTGGTGCTGATGACCCGCGTAGAGTTTGGTATCCTGGGACACTACAACAAGTACAAGCGTAGTCCCTTCGAGACCTTCTACATGGGCGGCGACGGCATGTCGGGCTACACCTCCACCTATGCCACCGAGACCATCGGCCTGCGCGGTTACGACAATGGCTCCATCACCCAGTGGCAGCGCTACGGCTATGCCTACGACCGCCTGACCTTGGAACTGCGTTACCCGCTGATGCTGGGCAACTCGGCCAACATCTACGCCCTGACCTTCCTCGAAGGCGGTAATGCCTGGAACAACATCCGCAAGTTCAACCCTCTCGACATGAAACGCTCGGCCGGCGTCGGTGTGCGCATCATCCTGCCTATGGTCGGCCTGCTGGGTATCGACTGGGCCTACGGTTTCGACAAGGTGAACGGAACCAAACAGTACAGCGGCAGCCAGTTCCACTTCGTCCTCGGCCAGGAATTCTAAAACTCATAAGACCTATAAAAAAAGAAAAGATATGAAAAAGTTATTCATCCTGCTGATGATGGCACTGGGTGCCGCAACAGCCAACGCACAGAAGTTCGCACTCGTTGACATGGAGTACATTCTGAAGAACATTCCGGCCTACGAACGTGCCAACGAACAACTCAACCAGGTTTCGAAGAAGTGGCAGGCTGAGGTCGATGCCCTGCAGACCGAAGCCCAGACCCTGTACAAGAACTATCAGAATGAGGCCGTCTTCCTCAGCGAAGAACAGAAGACCAAGAAGGAGGAGGCCATCGTAGCCAAAGAGAAGGAAGCCAGCGAACTGAAGCGCAAATACTTCGGTCCCGACGGCGAACTCTTCAAGAAGCGCGAGAGCCTGATGACACCCATCCAGGACGAAATCTACAATGCCGTCAAGGACATCTCCGAGCAGAAGGGCTACAGCCTCATCCTGGACCGTGCCTCCGATGCCGGCATCATCTTCGCCTCGCCCAAGATTGACATTTCCAACGAAGTGCTCACCAAACTCGGATACAACTAACCCATAGGGCCCATAAGTCCCATAAGACCCATAAGACCCATAAGACCCATAAAACCAATAAGACCAATAAACAATTAACAATAAAAAAACTATGAAAAAGATTTTGTTTGTAATCATGATGCTCGCTCCCATGAGCATCTTTGCACAGAAGTTCGCTCACTTCAACATGTCAAACGTTCTGCCCGAAATGGCAGAGTACAAGGCTGCCCTCACCGAGATGCAGCAACTCACCACACAGTACCAGGAAGAGATGAAACGCCTGCAGACCGAGTATCAGACCAAGGCCGAGGAGTTCCAGAAACTGTCGGCTGACGCCAACACGGCACAGGCCATCCTGCAGAGCAAGGGACAGGACCTGCAGAAGATGGAGGAAAGCATCCAGACCTTCTACCAGGCCAGTCAGGAAGACCTGCAGAAGAAGCAGACCGAAAAGATGGAACCCATCCAGGCCAAGATTGTTGCCGCCATCAAGAAGATTGGCGAGGCCGGCGGATACGTCTATGTTGTAGACCTGTCCACAGGCGCTATCCCCTTCATCAACGAGTCGCTCAGCACCGACGTCACCGCACAGTTGAAGGCTGAACTCGGAATCAAGTAAACCGTCATAAACATCTACGTTATGAGACGCTTCGCATTCATTCTCATTTTCTCGTTCTCCTACTTCCTCATGGGCGGAGCCAGCGCTCAGGTGAAGATCGGGTACCTGAACTACAACACCGTGCTGCACCTGTTGCCCGAGTACGAACAGACGCAGACTCGCATGGCCGAACTGCGGCAGAAGTACGAACAGGAGGCCACACGCGGGGAAGAAGAGTTCCAGAACAAGTTTGCCGACTTCCTGCAAGGCCAGAAGGACTTCCCCGAGAACATCCTGCTCAAGCGCCAGGCCGAACTGCAGACCCTGATGGAGGCTGGTATCAAGTTCCGTCAGGAGAGTCAGAAACTGCTGCACAAGGCAGAACAGGAACTGCTAGACAGTGCCCGCACCCGACTCGACCAGGCCATACAGGCTGTCGGCCTCGAACACGGCTTGGTTGCCGTTCTCAACACCGACCGCCATCAGTGCCCCTTCATCAACCCCGAACTGGGCGAGGACGTCACCGATGCCGTGCTCATCCTGCTGGGACTGAAGCAGGCTGAGTCTGCGAAGGAAAACAAGGAATAATATGTCACAGATTCTACCATTGGCAAATTGCGAATCCATAGGTCCTATTGGCGTATTCGACTCCGGCTACGGCGGTCTGACCGTGCTGCGCCAGATACGCGAGTTGATGCCCCAGTACGACTATCTGTATCTCGGCGATAATGCGCGTGCCCCCTACGGCACGCGCTCGTTCGAGGTTGTCTATCAGTTCACGCTGCAGGCCGTGCGCCAACTCTTCCAGATGGGCTGCCCGCTAGTCATCCTAGCCTGCAATACCGCCTCGGCCAAGGCCCTGCGCACCATACAGCAGCGCGACCTTCCCCTCATCGACCCCACCCGCCGCGTACTGGGCGTGGTGCGTCCCACGGCCGAGTGTGTCGGAGACATCACTCGCACACGCCACATCGGCATCATGGCCACGCCCGGCACCATCCGCTCGGGCACTTACAACATCGAAATCCAGAAACTGCACCCCGACGTTCAGGTCACCGGTCAGGCCTGCCCACTGTGGGCGCCCCTCATCGAGAACATGGAACACCAGTCGCCCGGTGCCGACTACTTCGTTCGGAAGTACATCGACGAACTGCTCCGGCGCGACCCGCAAATCGACACCATCATACTCGGCTGCACCCACTACCCTCTTCTGTTCGATAAGATTCGGCAGTTCACGCCCTCACACATCCGCCTGATTAGCCAGGGGGACTACGTGGCCCATAGTCTCGACGACTATCTCCACCGCCACCCCGATATGGCGCAGCGCCTGACCACCGGAGGGGCATGCCGTTTCCTCACCACCGAACAGCCCTCGGCTTTCGCCGACAATGCAACCGCCTTCCTGGGTAGCACCATCGAGGCCGAGCACATCTCTTTACAATAATGATATATCCGCGTACGTACACATGTGCGTGTGCGATGTGAGGTTTGGAGCCCAACGATGCGTCGTTGGAGGCCAATCGATGCGTCGTTGGAGACCTATCGATGCGTCGATTAACCCTGGGGGTAAGAGAAGGAGTGAAAGTCAGACGAACAGCCCCACGGAACCCGCTCTGCCGCACGTTGGGGAGCACCCGGTTCGCCCAGTCGGCGAACCACCTCGGCATAGCCCTGCAACATAGCCTCGCGCCCTGCTTCACCGGGCAGGATGCGCAGCAACTGCTCACGAGCGTTCTCGGGCGTCATGTCGCTACCCACCAATTCGGTCACCACCTCGCGCCCAGCCACCAGATTCACCAAAGAAATGTAAGGCACTTTTATCAGCAGCCAGCGCAGGAAGCGGAAGAAGAGCCCGGCCTTCAGATAGTAGCACACCACCTGAGGCACGCCGAAGAGCGCCGTCTCCAAGGTTGCGGTGCCACTGGTGACGAGAGCCGCCGTAGCATGTTGCAGGATGCGATAGGTCTGGCCGTAAAGGATGCGCACCTGGGCATCGCCAACGACCCGGCGATAATACTCGGGCGTGATGCCCGGAGCACCGGCCACGACAAACTGATAGCGGTCTGCGAGCGGACTCACGGCGCGAATCATGCGACGCAGGTTGTCGGCAATTTCCTGTCGGCGGCTGCCTGCCAGCAAGGCTATGACGGGCTGGTCGGAAAGTCCGTTTTCCTCGATGAAATGGGCAAAATCTGACGCATGGCTCTGTTTATATTCCGTCACTTCGTCCAGCGTCGGGTTGCCCACATAGGTAATCCTGTCCTGCATCTGATGACGGCGGTAGAAGTCGACCTCGAACGGCAGGATGGACAGCACGTGGCTGACGCACCTGCGGATGTCCTTCATGCGCCATTCCTTCCAAGCCCACACCTTGGGCGAGATGTAATACACCACGCGGGTTTCGGGCAAATGGCGCGAAACATACTTGGCCATGCCGAGGTTGAAGCCCGGATAGTCGACCAGAATCAGCACATCGGGCCGCCACGCCTGCACGTCGCGCCGGCACTGCCGCATGCCCTGCAGGATGGTGCCGACATGAGTGATGACCGGCACAAAGCCCATGTAGGCCAGCGTGCGGTAATGGCGAAGCATGGTGCCGCCCTCGGCTTGCATCAGGTCGCCCCCGACAAATCGGAACTCGGCCTTGGCGTCGCGTTGGCGCAAGGCTTTCATCAGGTGCGAGGCGTGGAGGTCACCGCTGGCCTCACCGGCTATCAGGTAGTATTTCATGGGACTGCTTTTTCTAGGACTGCCTAGGATTTCGTAGGGCGACTAGGGTTTCCTAGGATGGCTAATTTATCAAACACTTCGTAGGCCGTCATGTCCAGTTTGATGGGCGTGATGGCACCGTAGCCGTGGTCCAAGGCCCAGTAGTCGGTGTCCTCGCTATGGGGTTCCAGATTGAGGAACCGGCCCGTGAGCCAGAAGGCATTCATGCCGCGCGGGTTGTTGGCCGAAATCCACTCCTGCACCCAGCGGCCACGACACATGCGGCAGACGCGCATGCCAGCCAGGCGGGCAACCTCGGGGAAGTTAACATTCAGGCAGACGTCCTGCAGCAGACCGTTGCGAAGCACAAAGTCGGCGATGCGCACAATCTCGTTGCTGTAGGGCGAGAAGTCGCAATGGTGGCTGAGCGTGCGCAGGCTGAAGCCGACGGAGGGGATGCCCTTCATGCAACCCTCGATGACGGCTCCCATCGTGCCGCTGTAGTGGATGCTCCACGAGGCATTGTCGCCGTGATTGATACCCGACACGATGAGGTCGGGCTGGCGGGGGCAAACCTGCTCCAGGGCAATCTTCACACAATCGACGGGACTGCCCGAACAGGCATAGACCATGAGATGGGGCCGTTCCATGTCGGCACGCCGGCGAAGCGTGACGGCCTGAGTGCACGTGATGGCACATGCTGCACCCGACCGTGCAGAGTCGGGAGCCACCACGACGACGTCGCCCAACTGAAGCATCAATTCGGTGAGCACGGCGATGCCCTGAGCCGACACGCCGTCGTCGTTGGTAATCAGTATGAGTTTCTGTTCCATAAATGCGATTTAGAGCCGCAAAGTTAGTAAAAAAGTGTTAAGTTATCAACAAAAACGTTAAGTTATCAACATATCCGGCAATCTTTCCTCATAAAATGAGGAGAATTGCAAAGAAAATCGTATATTTGCCAAAATTATACGTATCAAAGAAGGATTGTATGGCAAAAATTATTGCATTAGCCAACCAAAAGGGAGGCGTGGGAAAGACCACGACGAGCATGAATCTGGCCGCCTCTCTGGCTACTTTGGAAAAGAAAGTTTTACTCATCGACGCCGACTCGCAGGCCAATGCCTCGTCCGGCTTGGGTGTGGACATTTCCCAAATCGATACATCGCTCTACAATTGTCTGATTGACAGGGTGGATGCGCGCGAAGCCATCTATACCACCGACATCGACGGGCTGGACATCATCCCCTCGCACATCGACCTGGTGGGCGTGGAGGTGGGCATGTTGCAACTGCCCAACCGCGAGAAGGTGATGACCGAAATGCTCGCCCCCATACGCGACGACTACGATTTCATACTCATCGACTGCAGCCCCTCGCTGGGCCTGACCGTCGTGAATGCCCTGACGGCTGCCGACAGTGTCATCATCCCCGTACAGTGCGAATACTTTGCCCTGGAGGGACTGAGCAAACTGTTGAACACCATACGCATCATCAAGATGAAGTTGAACCCCGACCTCGAAATCGAAGGCTTCCTGCTGACGATGTACGACAAGCGCCTGCGACTGGCCAATCAGGTGTACAACGAGGTGAAGCGCCACTTCCAGGAACTGGTGTTCGATACCGTCATCCAGCGCAACGTGAAGTTGGGCGAGGCCCCGGGCCACGGCATGCCCGTCATCCTCTACGATGCCGATTCGGCCGGTGCCCGCGACTATCTGGCACTGGCCGACGAACTCATCAAGAAGAACAAGAAGAAGTGAAGAACTATGGCAGTACATAAGAAATATCCCGCACTGGGGCGCGGCCTGGACGTGCTGATGCGCACCGATGAGGTGCACACCGGCGGCTCGTCGAGCATCAACGAGGTGGCCATCAAGGCCATCAAGGCCAACCCCAACCAGCCCCGTCGCGAGTTCGACGAGACAGCCCTGCGCGAACTGGCCGACAGCATACGCGAAATAGGCATCATACAGCCCATCACCGTCCGCGACATGGGCGACGGCACGTTCGTCATCATTGCCGGCGAACGCCGCTGGCGAGCCAGCCAGATGGCCGGGCTCGTCACCATCCCGGCCTACATCCGCACCGTCGACGACGAGAACATGATGGAGATGGCCCTGGTGGAGAACATCCAGCGCGAGAACCTGAACTCGATGGAGATAGCCCTGGCCTACCAGCATCTGATGGAGCAATACAACCTGACCCAGGAGCGCCTCTCGGAGCGCGTGGGCAAGAACCGCACCACCATCACCAACTACCTGCGCCTGCTGAAGTTGCCCGCCCAGATACAGATGGGACTGAAGAACCGCACCATCGACATGGGCCACGCCCGTGCCCTGCTCTCGCTCGACGACCCCACCCTGCAACTGAAGGTCTACAACGAACTGCAGAATTCAGCCATGAGCGTGCGCCGGGTGGAGGAGATGGTGAAGGAACTGTCGCAGGGCGTCACCGTGAAGGCCGGCGGCAAGCGGTTGAAGGCCAAGGGCAGTTCGCTGTCGGCCGAGTATAACGAACTGAAAGAGATGATGTCGAGCCTTTTCCAATCGAAGGTACAACTCACTTGCAGCGACAAGGGACGGGGGAAAATCACCATCCCCTTTGCCAACGAGAAGGAACTGGAGCGCATCGTCGACCTATTCGACCAACTGAAGCATTGAGAACGCTGGGCGCAACATACGGCAAAGCCCTCGTCCTGATGCTACTGGTTCTCTGGTCAGACAGAGGACTCGCACAAGTGGCGGGCGACTCGTTGCAGGTGGACACCGTCGTGGCCGACACCATCGCAATGGGCGACACACGCATCATAGCCCGGCCGGCGGCCGCCGACAAAGCCCAGCCGCTGGACACGACGTTGGTCGACAGCCTGCTGAAGCAGGGCCTGAACAGGTTGCACCACCGGAGCCAGTTCCGCCCCGACCCCATCCGGGCCATGTGGCTGGCGCTGGTCGTCCCGGGTGCCGGGCAGGTCTACAACCGCAAGTTCTGGAAACTACCCATCGTGTACGGAGGCTTTCTGGGCTGCACCTACGCCCTGACGTGGAACAACCAGATGCTGCGCGACTACTCGCAGGCATACATTGACATCATGGACAACGACCCCAACACCAAGAGTTACGAGGCCATGCTGCCTATGGGCTACAGCATCGAGGGAAAGGAAGACCGCTTCAAGACGATATTCAAGAACAAGAAGGACCACTTCCGCAAATATCGTGACATGAGCGTCCTGGCCTTCGTGGGGGTCTACCTGATTTCGGTCATCGATGCCTACGTCGATGCCGAATTGTCGACCTTCGACATCAGCCGCGACCTGAGCCTACGCCTCGAGCCGGCAGTCATCAACACAGCGATGCCCGCAATGCGGCACCAGCGAGAGAACAGTTACGGGCTATCATTCTGCCTGACATATTGACTAATAACGACATTTGACATGAAGAAGATACTCACTATAGGAATGCTGCTGATGCTGCCCTTCGCAGCCAAGGCACAGAACGAGATAACCATCCACGACGACCGTCTCGGACAGGACGAACAGATTGGCCTGCCCGAGGGCATGATGGCCAACGAACTGGACAGTCTGCTCCACGAGTGGAACGCGAAGAACTACCTCACCTTCGACGAGAACTGCGAGACCGACAACCAGAATCCCGTCTTCGACAAGGAGGTCTACATCACCCGCCTGAGCCGTCTGCCCTCCGTCATCGACATGCCCTACAACGATGTCGTGCGCAAGTTCATCGACCAGTACAGCGGACGCCTGCGCCGCTCCGTCAGCATCATGCTCGGTGCCTCGAACTTCTACTTCCCCCTGTTCGAAGAAGCCCTCGAAACCTACCAGGTGCCGCTGGAACTGAAGTACCTGCCCATCATCGAGAGTGCCCTGAACCCCGGCGCCACCAGCCGCGTGGGAGCAGCCGGGCTGTGGCAGTTCATGCTGACCACCGGCAAGCAGTACGGACTGGAGGTGACCAGCCTCATCGACGAGCGCCGCGACCCCATCAAGTCCAGTTATGCCGCCGCCCGCTACCTGAAGGACCTCTACGACATCTTCGGCGACTGGACACTGGTCATCGCCTCGTACAACTGCGGACCGCAGAACGTGTCGAAGGCCATCAAGCGGGCCGGAGGCGTCAAGGACTACTGGACCATCTACCCCTACCTGCCCGCCGAGACGCGCGGCTACGTGCCCGCCTTCATCGCCGCCAACTACATCATGAACTACTACTGCGAGCACAACATCTGCCCCGTCAACACCCAGTTGCCCGTCGGCACCGACACCATCATGGTCAACCGCAACATCCGGCTCGAGCAAATCAACGAACTGTGCGGCATCAGCATCGAGGAACTGCGTGCCCTGAACCCGCAGTACCGCACCACGCTCATCCCCGGCGAGGCCCGCCCGATGCCCATACGCATGACGACGGAGGGCATCAGCGCCTTCATCGAGGCCGGAGACTCCATCTACAGCCACCGGGCCGACGAACTGTTCAGCAAGAAGGAGAAAGAGGTGAACATACCCGAAGCACCCGCCGCCAAGCGCAGCAGTCGGGGCACTCAGTACGTCAAGGTGCGCGCCGGCGACAACCTGGGGGCCATTGCCCGCCGCAACCACACGACCGTCAACGCCATCAAACGGCTCAACGGACTGCGTGGCAACACCATCCGGGCCGGGCAGCGGCTGAGAGTGAGATAGTTTAGGATTAGAGATTAGGGATTAGGGATTAGAATTTAAGGATTATGGACGAGCAGAAACTGAGAGAACAAGAGGACGAGCGCATGGTGGACGAGGCGTTCCAGCACCTGCTGGACACCTATCTTCGGAGCCACCACCGCAAGAAGGTGGAACTCATCACCAAGGCTTTCAACTTCGCCCGCAAGGCACACGACGGCGTGCGCCGCCTCTCCGGCGAGCCCTACATCATGCACCCCATCGCCGTAGCCCAGATAGTCAGCGAGGAGATAGGCCTGGGCAGCACCAGCATCTGCTCCGCCCTGCTCCACGACGTGGTGGAGGACACCGACTACACCGTCACCGACATCGAGAACATCTTCGGACCGAAGATAGCCCAGATCGTGGACGGACTGACCAAAATCTCCGGCGGCATCTTCGGCGACAAGACCTCGTCGCAGGTGGAGAACTTCAAGAAACTGCTGCTGACCATGAGCGACGACATACGCGTCATCCTCATCAAGATTTCCGACCGCCTCCACAACATGCGCACCCTGGGCAGCCAACTGCCCCACAAGCAGTACAAGATAGCCGGTGAGACGCTCTCCATCTACGCCCCCCTGGCCTACCGTCTGGGACTGAACAAGATAAAGGAGGAACTGGAGGACCTCAGTTTCAGTTACGAACACCCCGAGGAGTGCGCCCTCATCAAGCAGCGACTGGACGAGATGCAGGGCAACCTGAAGGGCATCTACGACGACTTCGTAGGCCCCATCAGTCAGGAACTCGACCGCCACGGCATCAAGTACACCATCAAGGCCCGCATCAAGCGACCCTACAGCATCTGGAAGAAGATGCAGACGAAGCACGTCTCCTTCGAGGACGTCTTCGACATCCTGGCCGTGCGCATCGTCTTCACACCACGCGACCCCCGCGACGAGGTGGCCGAGTGCATGCAGATCTACGCCTACGTCTCCTCGCCCTACACCGAGCACCCCGAACGCTTCCGCAACTGGCTCCGCACGCCCAAGAGCAACGGCTACCAGGCCGTACACACCACCCTCATGAGCAAGGCCGGCAAGTGGATAGAAGTGCAGATTCGCTCCGAGCGCATGGACGAGATTGCCGAGCAGGGCTTTGCCGCACACTGGAAGTACAAGGACGGCGAGAAAACCTCCGAGGAGAGCGAGTCCGAACTGGACAAATGGCTGCAGACCATCAAGGAAATCCTGGACGACCCACAGCCCTCCGGCATGGACTTCCTGGACACCATCAAACTGAACCTCTACTCCAGCGAACTCTTCGTCCTCACACCCAAGGGCGACGTCAAGAAGATGCCCGCCGGCAGCACCGTGCTCGACTTCGCCTTCACCATCCACACCGTCCTCGGCACCCACTGCATCGGCGCCAAGGTCAACCACAAACTCGTCTCCCTCACCTACGTACTGCGCGGCGGCGACCAGGTGGAAATCCTCTTCTCCAAGGACACGCAGGTGAAGCGCGAGTGGCTCGACATCGCCACCACGGCCAAGGCCAAGAACAAGATTCAGGCCCAGTTGCGCCGCGAAGACCGCGAGAAGCAGAAGGAGGGCGAGCGCCGGCTCGCCGCGTTCCTCACCGAGCACGAGATGGACGTCAGCAGCATGAACATCGACAAACTCTGCACCCTGCATGAACTGAAGAACCGCGAGCAACTCTACACCGCCATCGGCCGCGCCGACATCACCCTGGGCGAGGCCGACATCAAGCACCTGCAGGAGAAGAAACAGTCCAAGCAGTGGAGCCGATACCTGAAGAAAATCTTCCGACGCAACGGACAGACCGCCGCCGACCAGGCCCCGGCCGACACGCCCCAGCCGAAAATCGACCGCAAGAAGCCCCTCATCCTCAACGAGGAGAACATCCGCCACTACCTGATGGGCGACTGCTGCCACCCCATACCCGGCGACGACGTCCTGGGCTACTTCGACGACGCCGGACGCATCACCATCCACAAGCGCCAGTGCCCCGTGGCCAGCCGGCTGAAGACCACCGACGGCAACCACATCCTGGCCGCACAGTGGGACACCCACAAGCACCTCTACTTCCCCGCCACCATACGCATCGAGGGCATCGACCACACGGGCGTCGTCCTGCAGATAGCCACCATACTCTCCCAGCAACTCAACGTCAACATGCGCCGCCTCACCATCGAGGCCCGCGACGGCATCTTCCAGGGCGAAATCAACCTGGAGGTGCACGACGTCGAGGACGTGCGCATCATCTGCCGCGACCTGAAGAAAATCGAGGAACTGAAACTCGTCACCCGCATTTCATAAACCGGCCGACGTTGAAGAAGGTCGGGACAACAAAGTGAGTTCCACGTGTGGAACTCGCGAGTTTCACGTGTGGAACTCATCAGTTCCACGTGTGGAACTCATCTTTGACCAATTGGGGGAAATGACACGAATAACAGGTCGCCACAGATTTCCTCGGCCCGTTTGACACGATTCCATACCGTTTGTATCTTCGCATCCATCACCTTGGCTATCTGTGCCGGCTTCAGACCTATCTTCAACAGGCAGATTGTGTGGAGCAGCGGCTCACGCAACTGCCGCTTCAACCGGACCTGAACCTTCTCCAGGAATCCCGGATACAGGGTCTCTATGGCCGTCATCAGGTCTTCCCATGCGGCGTCCTTGAGTACCGATTTGCCCGAAGCGACCTTGCGGAAGTATGCGATAACGTTTTCAGCCTTACCGGCCGCATTATTCATGAGGGCAATGCGCGTCAGTTCCCTGTTCACCATCGTCCTCTGCTCCAACTCCTTCATGGCATCCTCCATCTGGCGCTTCGATGCGGCTATGGTCTGTTCCGCCTCGTCCAACTGCCGCCCCAGTTGCTCTATCTCCTGCTGCTTGAGTTCCAGTTCTTCCTGCCTTCGCTGTATTTCCTCTTTCACGGACCTGAGCAACTTATCCTTCCCCACCATCTCCTCCATGAACTTCTTCTTCCTGAAAGAATAGAAGGCCACCAGGCCGGATACGAGGCATAGCAGAGCGAGGCCCGCTACGGCGGACATGAGGATGATGCGTTCGTCGCGCAGGACAATGGCCTGTTCCGCCTCCTTGTCACGATAATAGAGGTATGCATCCCTGGCTCTTTGGGTCTCCGCAAATGCCCGCTGGGCAATGATGGAGTCGTTGGTCTCATTCAAACGGCACCCCCAAAATGCGGCTTGCGGATAATCCCCCTTCAGCAAATGGCAGCGCTGGAGCCCGGCCGAGGCTTCGTACCGTCCGGATAGGCTTCCCGTGTGGTCGTAGTATGCCTTGTAATGTAATAGGGCAGAATCGGTATGGGCCACCTTCTCGTGGAACCGGGCGAGGCACAGTTCATAGTTCTCAGGGCGCCGGTCCTCAGGCAGTTGCAGCAGGTGTTGCAGCAAGGCCTCAACCTTCGCATAGTGGCCGTATTTCGCATAGACGGCCAACATGTAGGCATAACTGCTTCCGTATTTCTGGGGGAATCCTTCCTCCTGGTAGACCTGATAGGCTTGATTGCAGTACTGCAGGCACTGCAGGGTGTCGTCGAGGTGTTCATACGCCGTAGCGACATCCATCAGGTGCCACCCCAGTTTCTGACCCGACTGCCTGGCCAGTTCTACGGCCTGCAGCCCTGCGTTCAGTTCTTCCTCATAATCCAACTGCAACATGTACAAGTTCCGCAACTGCGAAAGAGCGTTTTGCCACACCAGCGTGTCGCTACCTTTGCCTTGTCGGGCAACTTCCACCGCTTCCAGGAAACAGTTAACGGCCCTCGGATAGTCTTTCAGGTCGCGATACGTACTGCCCAGATAATAGCAGGCCCGTTCTTTGTCTACGGCATTCTTCCTGCCTGCGAAATAGGCAAGGACCTTCGTGGCGGAATCGGGGCTGGCGGGTATCTCATCGTTCTTATCCCGCAGGCGAATGGTCAGCAGGTTGTATTTCTGCCGGACGTACTCCGAAGAGTTCTGCACAGAATCCTTCAGCACCTCGGCCTGCATCCGAGCCTCGGACAATGCCGTCTCGCATTGCTGCCACGTCTGTTCTATGCTTTCCAACAGGCGTTGCTCGTCCTGCCGCCCCTTGCAGGAGTTGAGCAGGGGCAGCATGCAGAGTGCCATGAAAAACAGGTTTCCCTTTCCCATACATATTATATATAAGCCGTTCCGGACTGTTTCTGAGCGCAAAGTTATGCGTTTTCTTCCAATCAAGCAAACAAAGTTGCTCCCAACTACTCCCAAACATGCTCACAAACACATAATCCGGCCTCGTGGCATAATTAGGCTATATAACAACCGTTTACGATAAGCGGCGCCTTGCACGGAGGCGGAATGTCCGATAACTTGGGAGTAGTTGGGAGTAAAATTATTTGGACGGAACAGAGAATGTATATAACTTTGCAAATGAAAAATGAAGTAAATACACAAACACATATACATTATTATATTATGAATAGAGAATTTCTGTTTTGCCTATTGGCCTTCTTGATGGGGGTACAGATTACCGTCAATGCCCAGGAGCCGACGATGTCTGACGTTCAGAACAGTGGCTGTTTGAATGAAACGCGAGCCAGCGAAGACGAGAGAATCCCAACGATAATTTTGACGAAAGAAGGCAGCATTCTATCGTTGCAACTGCTCAACTATGAGGCCATCTGCGGCACAAGTGACTTCAGTGTGACGCCCAGCATAAGCGGTGGTAGTGACGGCAGGCCCTATTCCTTATCCATTCGCGTGGAGGCTTATGGCGACTCACAAGCAGATTGCTATTGTCCATACAACATATCGTTCACGCTAAGTGACTGGGTGGCTAACAGTTTCCGATTCTCATGCTGGTGGTTCAATGGGGTGGTTAACCTAACGGAAGGAGAACCTTTGGTGTTGGAGGATATCAAGGAAGACGTCAGTATAGATGGTCTGACCTACAGAATACATAAGGTGATGCATACAGCCATACTGACAGACGGAAAAACGTGGACGGATGCGGACGAGATAATGGGGAGCGGTGAACTGATTATCCCCTCGGAACTGGAGTATGAAGGAGAGAAATACACCGTGACCAGTATCAACGGGAATGCGTTCTGGCGCAATACGTCCCTATCCTCTGTCACCATCCCAGGTAGTGTGACCACTATAGAGACAGCGGCATTCGCTTATTGCACCCGTCTGAAATCCGTCGTCATCTCCGAGGGCGTGAAAGCCATCGCTCCCTATGCCTTCTATAACTGTTACGATCTGAGGTCTATCACCATTCCCAGCAGTGTGACCCATATTGGCAGAGGTGCATTCGCCCGCTGCAGAAGTAGGAAGAAGGTATTTTGCTATGCGGACCATGTTCCTGAGACAGAAGACGATGTATTTGACAGTTCCAACATCGACATAGCAACGCTTCATGTCCCCGAGGGTTCGGTGGATTCGTACAAAGCGGCATCGCCTTGGAACGGGTTTGGCAGCATCGTGGCCCTGTCGGGAACGCCCAGTATAGACATTAACGAAACGAACTTTCCCGATGAAGAATTCCGCCGTTGGTTGCTCAGCCAGAACTATGGGGCTGACGGTGTGCTGACGGAGGCAGAGATTGACGATGTCAGCGATATAGATGTGCGGGATTCTAATTATAATATCTACAACCTAAAGGGCATAGAGTTCTTTACCCAACTGAGAACTTTGTTGTGCAGCGACACCAAGTTAACATCGTTGGACGTATCGAAAAACACCAAACTTGAGAAACTCAGTTGTGAACGTTGTGGCCTAAAGGAACTTAATGTATCTGGCTGCACGGCTCTGAGAGGACTGGATTGCTACAAGAACGGACTGAAGGCTTTGGACTTGAGCAACAATACAGAACTTGAATATCTGTATTGTATGGAA
>JAFSXQ010000194.1 GCA_017444005.1 Bacteroidaceae bacterium
GCGGGCTGATTACAACATCGTACCGCTTCCGAAGTCGGTAGTGACGGACACGACGCAGACCTTCACGTTGCGCTCGGGAATGGGCATCGCCTACGACAGCCGGAATGCCGAGGTGAGCCGGACGGCCGACTTCCTGCGCCAATGGGTGGAGGAGGCCACAGGCATCAAACTCACGTTAGCGGCTGACGACGAACAGGCCGCCATCCGCCTGGCGCTGAAAACCGCTGTTGCCAGGAAGAGCCGTAAGGCCGTGAAGGCCGCACCGCTGACGGAACAGCAGTTGGAAGGCTACACGCTGGAGGTGAATGCATCGGGCATCGACATCCGTGCACTGACGCCGGCCGGTCTGTTCCGCGCCGCGCAGACGCTGCGCAAGAGCCTGCCTGCTGTTAAGGCTCATGGGGCAGGGGAGAAGGGGCTAGCGTCTGTCGACTTCCCCTTCACCAGGATTGCCGACCAGCCCCGCTTCGTCTATCGGGGCGTCCTGCTCGACTGCGCCCGCCACTTCTTCACGGTGGACGTCATCAAGCAGTTCCTCGACGTCATGGCCCTGCACGGCTGCAACCAGTTCCACTGGCACTTCACCGAGGACCAGGGCTGGCGCTTCGAGGTGAAGTCGCTCCCCCGGCTGGCTGTGGAAGGCAGCGTCCGCGAGAAGACCGTTATCGGCCCGGGCAACATGCGCATCTATGACAACGTCCCGTACGGCGGCTATTACACACAGGACGACTGTCGCGAAATCGTACGCTATGCCGCCGAGCGCTACATCAACGTGGTGCCCGAGATAGACATGCCCGGCCACATGATGGGTGCCCTCCACGTGTTCCCGAACCTGGGTTGCACGGGTGGCCCCTATCCCGTTTCCCCGAACTGGGGCGTCATGCGCGACGTGCTCTGTGGCGGCAACCCCGAGACGCTGGACTTCCTGAAGACCGTCTTTGGCGAACTCTGCGACGTGTTCCCCTCCCAGTTCATCCACATCGGCGGCGACGAATGTCCCAAGGACCGCTGGCGCCGCTGTCCCAAGTGCCAGGCGAAGATTAAGGAACTGGGCCTGAAGGAGGTGGACAAGCGCAGCCCCGAGGACCAGTTGCAGACCTATCTGAACCACGAGATTGAGCAGTTCCTGGCCTCGCGCGGACGCAGTCTCATCGGATGGGACGAGATTCTGGCAGGCGGACTGACGGAGAACGCCATCGTCATGTCGTGGCGAGGCACGAAAGGGGGCATAGAGGCGGCCAAGCAGAAGCACCGCGTCATCATGAGCCCGAACGTCTATGCCTACATCGACCATCCCCAGTTGAAAGACTACGGCAAACAGCCCCGGACGACGGACAGTTACCTGGTGTCGTGCAGCAAGATTTACTCCTTCGAACCGCTCATACCCGACGAACTGACCGACGAGGAGCAAGACTGCATCCTGGGCGTGCAGGCCAACCTGTGGACGGAGCAGGTCGCCTTCCCCGAACATGCCTTCTATCAACTGCTGCCCCGACTGGCGGCCATGAGCGAGGTGCAGTGGTGCCGGCCCGACCAGAAGAACTTCGACGACTTCAAGCAGCGCCTGCCCCGGCTGGAGAAGTTCTACGACAACCTCGGCGTGCCCTACTGCCACCAGGTGGAATAAGAATTGATGAATTGAAGAATTTCTTAACCATAAAAGCATAAACTATGAGACGCATTTCTGTTTTCATCGCCATGATGGCATTAGTGTTTAACGTACACGCTGCTGACGACTGGGCCAACTTCGGACGCTACGCCAAGTCGAACCAGGAAGTGAAGGCCCTGCCGCAAAACCAGCGCAAGGCCGTGTTCATGGGCAACAGCATCACCGACAACTGGGCCAGCCGTCGCCAGTCCTACTTCCAGGAGAATGGCTACGTGGGCCGCGGCATCGGCGGACAGACCACCTACCAGATGGTGCTCCGCTTCTACGAGGACGTCATCTGTCTGCACCCGAAGGCCGTTGTCATCAACGGCGGCACGAACGACATCGCCCAGAACAACCACAACTACGTCGAGGACCGCACGTTCCAGAACATCGTCACGATGGCTCAGATGGCCAAGGCCCACGGCATCAAGGTCATCCTGACATCCATCACGCCGGTCGAGCAGTATGTCTGGCGCAAGGAGATTACGGACGTTCCCGCCAAGATTAAGAGCCTGAACGCCCGCATCCGCGAGTATGCCAAGAAGAACAAGTTCCAGTACGTCGACTACTGGACACCGATGGCCAACGAGCGCGGCGGCATGCGCGACGGACTGTCGGAAGACGGATGCCACCCCACTCCCGAGGGCTACGACATTATGGAGCCGCTGGTGAAGGCTGCCATCATGAAGGTCGCCAAGTAAGTCAGGAAAATGTGAAACCTAAACTATAAGAAGGATATGAGACGAATTGCCTTATTCATCGTTACCTGCCTGTGCTTCGCCACGCTGACACAGGCCGCCAACCCCACCCGCATTGTATCGCCCAACGGGCAGATTGTCGTCGAACTGTACACCGGCAAGGGCCAACTCGCCTGGAACGTTCAGCACAAGGGCCAGCCGATGTATGCCCTGGACGGCATCGCACTCACCGTCGGCAGCCAGGTGCTGGGCGGAGAGAAAGCCCCCAAGAGCATCAAGCAGCGCATGGTCAGCCAGACCATCAAGCCCGTTGTGCCCCTGAAGTTCGCCACCATCCAGGACGACTACACCGAAGCCACCATCGACTACGGCACCTATCAGGTGCTGCTCCGCGTCATGAACAACGCCGTTGCCCACCGTTTCGTCACGAAACTGAAGGGCGAGGTGGAGGTGAAGGACGAGAAGTTCACCCTCCATCCCGCCGACGGCTTCACGGCCCACTACCAGACGTGCGGCTCGTTCAACACCTCCTACGAGGAAGCCTATCAGCACAAGAGCATTGCCGACTGGGAGCAGGACGGCAAACTGGCCACCGTCCCGGCACTGCTCTCCGGAGCCGGCGATGCGCAGTTGCTCATCGGCGAGAGCGACGTCGACGACTATCCCCGCATGTTCCTGAAGGCCAGCAACAAGTGCATCACCACCACCTTCCCCCAGTCGCCCATCGAATGGGAACCCTGGGGCGACCGTGGCGAGAAGATTACCCGGGAAGGCGACTACATCGCCAAGACCCAGGGCACACGCAGTTTCCCCTGGCGCTTTGTCGTGGTCACCGATTCCAAGGGCATCATCGAACAGACCGTCCCCGTGCAGTTGGCGCGCCGCAACGTGCTGTCCGACACCAGTTGGATTCGTCCCGGCAAGTACTCGTGGGAATGGTGGAACGGCGCTGCACCCTTCGGCCCCGACGTTGACTTCAAGGCCGGTTGCAACTACGAGACCTACTGCTACTTTGCCGACTTTGCGGCCAAGTACGGCATCGAGTACATCCTCTTGGACGAGGGTTGGGCCAAGTCCACTCGCGACCCGTTCCACGGTAACGACCAACTGCGCCTGCCCGACCTCATCAAGTACTGCAACCAGAAGGGCGTGAAGATCGTCCTCTGGCTCCCCTGGCTCACGGCCTACCAGAACCTCGACACCCTCTTCAAGACCTACGCCGAGTGGGGCATCCCCGCCGTGAAGATTGACTTCATGGACCACGCCGACCAGTGGATGGTGAACTTCTACAAGCGCGTGACCGCCGAGGCTGCTAAGTACCATATCACGATAGACTGGCACGGCTCCTTCACCCCTGCCGGACTGGAACAGGAGTACCCCAACCTTATCAGTTACGAGGGTGTGCGCGGCCTGGAGCAGATGGGCGGTTGCCGGCCTGAGAACACCACCTACCTGCCCTTCATCCGCAACGCTGTAGGGCCTGCCGACTTCACCCCCGGCGGCATGAACAACATGCAGCCCGACCACTACAATGCCAGTCGCCCCAACTCCGGTGCTATGGGAACCCGCGCCTTCCAGATGGCCCTCTACGTGGTGCTGGAGAGCGGTGTGCAGATGCTGGCCGACAACCCCACACGCTACTACCAGAACGAGGATTGCACCCGCTTCATCGCCTCCGTGCCCACCACCTGGGACGAGACCCGCTGCCTGGCCGCTGAAGCCGGTCAGTACGTCGTCGTGGCCAAGCACAAGGGCAGCAAGTGGTTCATCGGCGCCATCACGAACAACGAGGAGCGCACCATCCAGTTGCCGCTCGACTTTCTGTCCGCCGGTCAGCACCGGATGACAGCCTTCAAGGACGGCGTGAATGCCGGCTATCAGGCCATGCACTACAACAAGGTGGAGCAGACCGTCAGCAAGTCCTCCACCATCGAAGTCCGCATGGCCCGCAACGGCGGTTGGGCTGCTGTCATCGAGTAATTCAATTCTTAATTCTTAACTCTTAATTCTTAATTCTTAATTACTCCACATGAAGCCTATCTTATCCATCGCCCTGCTGTTCGCCGCGTCGCTGAACAGCCAGGCCATCGACACGCCTAAGGGCAACTTCCCCGTAGCCAAGAAGGACGTGCTCACCGTGAACAACCGTCCCGCCCCCAAGGAACGCCTGTTCCGCTCGGAGGCCGTGGAGAAGAAGATAAAGGAAGTGGCCAGTCAGTTGACCAACCTGCGGCTGGCCTGGATGTTCGTCAACTGTTACCCCAACACCATCGACACCACCGTCCACTACGAGGAGAAGGATGCCGACGGACTGCCCGACACGTTCGTCTACACCGGCGACATCCACGCCATGTGGCTGCGCGACTCGGGTGCCCAGGTGTTCCCCTACGTCAAGTTGGCCCCGAAGGACAAGCACCTGCAGCGCATGCTGGCCGGCGTCATCCTGCGCCAGTTGAAGTGCATCAACATCGACCCCTACGCCAACGCCTTCAACAAGGAACCTAACCCCAACGGCGACTGGATGAAGGACATGACCCGGATGACCCCCATGCTGCACGAACGTAAGTGGGAAATCGACTCCCTGTGCTACGTTCTGCGCCTCTGCTACGAGTACTGGCTGGTGACGGGCGACACCAGCGTCTTTGGCGAATCATGGATTCAGGCCGTGCAGAACATCCTCACCACCTTCCGCGACCAGCAGCGCAAAGAAGGGCGCGGAAACTATAAATTCCAGCGCCGCACCGAGCGTCAACTCGACACCATGAACAACGACGGCTGGGGTGCTCCCGTCAAGCCCGTCGGGCTCATCGCCTCCGCCTTCCGCCCCTCCGACGACGCCACCACGCTGCTCTTCCTCGGTCCCTCCAACTTTATGGCCGTCACACAGTTGCGCCATGCTGCCGAGATTCTGACGAAGGTGAACCAGCGCACCGACCTGGCCGGGCAATGCACCGACCTGGCCTTCGAGGTCAACCAGGCCCTGCAGAAGTATGCCATCCACCAGCACCCCAAGTACGGCCCCATCTATGCCTTCGAGGTCGACGGCTTCGGCAACCAGATGCTGATGGACGACGCCAACGTGCCCTCCCTGCTGGCTATGGCCTACCTGGGCGACGTGCCCGTCACCGACCCAATCTACCAGAACACGCGCCGCTTCGTCTGGAGCGAGGACAACCCCTACTTCTTCCGCGGCAAGGCCGGCGAAGGCATCGGCGGACCCCACTGCGGACTCGACAAGCCCTGGCCCATGTCGCTCGTCATGAAGGCTTTCACAACCAACGACCGTGCCGAGAAAGAATGGTGCGTACAGCAGATTCTCAAGACCGACGGCGGAAAGGGCTTCATGCATGAGTCCTTCAACAAGGACAATGCCGAGGACTTCACCCGCAGCTGGTTTGCATGGGCTAACACCCTCTTCGGCGAACTAATCGTGGATATGTATGCAGAATAAGTATAGAATCTTCTTGCAGGGAGCCCTCTTCGTGGGGCTCCTTGCTTTTGCTTCCTGCTCCGACCAGCAGGAAGAGGTAGATGACGCGCTCGATTTCCTCTATGCCTCCATGCCGCTGCCCGACAGCGTCGATTACTCGCGCGAGTTCTGGGAGGCCAACGTGAAGGTCGCCCTGAAAGCACGTCGCGAGATGCCTTGGGGCGAGAAGGTGCCCGGACGCGAATGGCGACACTTCGTCCTGCCCCTGCGTGTCAACAACGAGGACCTCGATTCCTTCCGCATCGCCTACTACGACGAACTGAAGAAGCGCGTAGAGGGCAAGACCATGTACAGTGCCGTGCTCGAAGTGAACCACTGGTGTCACGAACACGTCAGCTATCAGCCCAGCGACAGCCGCACCTCGTCGCCCATGAACACGCTGCGCTCCGCCATCGGACGCTGCGGCGAGGAAAGCACCTTCACCGTCTCGGCTCTGCGCACCATCGGCATTCCTGCCCGACAGGTCTATACACCGCGTTGGGCACACACCGACGACAACCATGCCTGGGTGGAGGCATGGGTCGATGGGAAGTGGTACTTCCTGGGGGCATGCGAGCCCGAACCGGTCCTGAACC
>JAFSXQ010000195.1 GCA_017444005.1 Bacteroidaceae bacterium
CAGCGACTTCTTCATGTCCACCTTGCCTTTGGGCTTGCCCATGTGCGACATGATGATGACAGCACCACCGTCAGCCAGAATCTTCTTCAGCGTGGGCAGAGCACCGCGGATGCGGGTGTCGTCGGTGATGTTACCGTTGCCGTCCAGGGGTACATTGAAGTCCACACGTACGATTGCCTTCTTACCGGCAAAGTTGAAATCTTTGATAGTCATAATGCGTTAAATTTTAGTTATGAGTTTAATATATGTGATTCGATGTTCATAAATTCATGCAAAGATATGAAGAAAATCCGACATCTGCAATACCCTCCGTCATATTTTTCTTTGGCAGACGCCCAGCAGGCCGCACTCTTCGCACTTTGGCTTTCGGGACTGGCACACGTAGCGGCCGTGCAGGATGAGCCAGTGGTGGGCACGGGGGATGAGCGCCTCGGGGATGTGGCGCACCAGTTCGCGCTCCACGGCCAGCGGAGTGGTGCAACTCTTCGGCACCAGCCCGATGCGATGACTGACGCGGAAGACGTGCGTGTCCACCGCCATTGTGGCCTTGCTGAAGGACACCGACAACACCACGTTGGCCGTCTTCCGTCCCACGCCAGGAAGTTTGATGAGTTCCTCTAGCGTATCAGGTACTTCACCTTGGAAATCAGAAAGTAACATCTGCGCCATCTGCACCAGGTGGAGCGCCTTGCTGTTGGGGTACGACACGCTTCGCACGTACTCGTAGATGACCTCCGGGGTGGCCAGGGCCATCGCCTCTGCGGTGGGGTAGTCCTCGAACAGGCGGGGCGTCACCATGTTCACCCGCCGGTCGGTACACTGCGCGCTGAGGATGACGGCAACCAGCAACTGAAACGGGTCGCTGTAGTGCAGTTCCGTCTCGGCCTCGGGCATTGCCTGCTGGAAGTAGGCCAACACCCGTTCGTATAGTTCCTTTTTCTTCATATCTGTCGACAAAGGTAGTGTTTCTTTGCCATTTCTCCAAATTTTTCCCGCTTTGATTGGGATGTGGACGAAACGATGCGTCGCGTTGCCCTTAACGATGCGTCGCGATGTCCTTAACGATGCGTCGCGTTGCCCTTAACGATGCGTCGCGTTGCCCTTAATGATGCGTCGTGAAAGAAATCGCTGCATTCGCTTTGTTCTGCTCCCGATTTTTCGTAACTTTGCGGCATCAAACGGATTGAACATGGACAATTTACCCCAAGACCCCATGATGCTGTACTCGGCTGTGAACATGATGCTGCGCGACCGATACAACTCGCTCGAGGAACTCTGCGACGACCTCGACGTCGACCGCCGCGAGTTGGAACGGCGCCTGGCCGAGGTCGGCTTCGAATATAGTGTACGCGACAATAAATTCTGGTAAGCCTATGGGAACGAAAGCCGCTGCTCCAGGTTATTTCCCAGGGCAGCGGCCGGAGTTATACAGTTGAGAAAGAGGTGCTTGCTTAGTACTGCTCCTTGAATGCGGCTTCTTCGCGTTTGTCGCGCTTCTGCAGGTTGTACTCGATGATGAACGAGCAGAGCAGACCCAGGCCGCAACCGAAGGCGAGCATGACCCAGAAATAGATGTCTTCCCTTCCGTCGAGTTGGAAGATGTAGTTCAGCACGGCACCGATGCCCAAGCCGATGAGTACACATCCCCAGCGCAGGGCGGGGTAGGGGTTGCTGCCCTTCTTCCTCTCGGGTTCCTCCACGAGGTACTTGGCCGTCTCCAGGTCGGTGTGGTTCTCGATGATGAGGCGCCTCACCTCGCGGGCATTGTTGTTCTTCTTGATGTTACTGATGACACCGGCAATGATGGCCACAATGGGGATTCCTAAACTCAGTGCAACAGCCAATACGCCAGTCAGTTCTTCCAATACGCTATCCATAGTTTTAATGTTTTTATGTTAGTGATTCTTTTTAATTTGATGTTCTCCTGATTGTGGAGAGTTTGTGAGGGCCTCTTCATCTTTAAGACCGCCCAATCTTTGAATTATTACACTGGGGCGATGGAAAAATCCTTCATTTCGCGCTGGGCGAGGTACAATACGGCGGCCAGGGGGATGAGCAGCACGAAGCGCAGGTGGGCCAGCCCCGGCAGCGTTCCGGCCACGTAGATGCCCAGGGCGGATGTCAGCAGCAGCAGGGGCAGCCCGAAGGAGAACACCACGATGCGCCCCCACTTGTGCAACCACGCGCGGCGGGCGCGGCGGCGCACGTCCTTCACTATCGTCTGGTTCAGCGACTCCAGCGTTTGCTCGCGCTCCAGTGTCGCCATTATCAGTTTATCCAGTTCTTGGTCGTTCATATCTCTCTAATTCGTGAAATCAGTGTAATTCGTGGTTCAACATTTCTCTCAGTTTCTCGCGTATGCGGTGCAGCCGGACGAGCACATTCTGTTGGCTGAGGCCCGTACGGCGGGCGATGTCTGCCGTCTTCTGCTGCTGGTAGTAGTGCAGGGTTATCAGTTCACGGTCGGCCTCGGGCAACTGCCGGATGGCCTCCTCCATGCGCTGAATCATCTCCTCGCGTTCGTTGTCGAAGGTGTCGGGCAGAGAGTCGGCCATCGTCTCTGCGGGTTGTCCGCGCCGTCGCTTCTCCTTTTCCAAAATGTGCAGGGCCGTGTGCATCGCTATGGTCACGAGCCAAGGGCCCATCTCCTGACCACGCCAGAAGACCAGTTGCTCGTAGGCCTTGACAAACGTCTGCTGAGTGACCTCGGCAGCCAGTTCCTCGCGGTGCACGACACCCAACGACTTGGAGTACACCATGCTGGAGTAGCGCCCGACGATGTCGGCAAAGCGGCGTGTCTCGCCTGCTGCGGTTATGCGTGTTACGATTTCTCGGTCGGTCATCTTTGCGTCTTTATACATCTATAAGAGTCGCAAGGTGCGCCATTATTACACTCGGAAGACGATTTTTTTCTTGCCCGTCGACGAAGTGCCTGCGGAGTCAGCGGTCGAAGGTCAGCGCTTCGCCGCGCACCTGGTCGTCCATCCGTCCGTGGTCGTAGGCGAGATGCCCGTTGAGGTAGGTTTGCCAGACGCGCCAACGGAAGGTGTGACCCTCCAAGGGGCTCCAGCCGCACTTGCTGAGGATGTCGCTCTGCTGGAGCGTCCACACTTCGGGCTTCACCAGTACGAGGTCGGCTTTGTAGCCAGGGCGGATGAAGCCGCGTTCCTTGATGGCGAACAGAAGGGCTGGCTGGTGGCACATGGCGTCCACCAGGCGCTCCAGCGTGAGCACCCCTTCGTCCATCAGACCCAACATGCTGACGAGCGAGAACTGCACCATCGGCATGCCCGATGCGGCACGCTGGCAGCCGCCCTGTTTTTCAGAGATTAGATGGGGGGCGTGGTCGGTACCTATGGTCAATAGCCGTCCATCGGCCAATGCTTGACGCAGGGCATCGCGGTCTTTCTTGCTTTTAATTGCCGGATTGCACTTGATGCGTGCGCCTAAGGCAGGGTAGTCTTCGTCGCAGAATAGGAGATGGGGCACGCAGACCTCTCCCGTTACAGTACCACCGAGCAACGTTAATTCGCGTTCCGTAGTGATGTGGGCGATGTGGAGGCGGGCGCCTGTCTCATGGGCCAATCGGACGGCAAGGCTGGACGAACGGTAGCAGGCCTCGGCATCGCGAATCCAGGGGTGGTGAACGACGTCGGGGTCGTCGCCCCAGCGCTGCTTGGCCTCGGCCATGCGTTCGTTGATGCGTGGCGTGTCTTCGCAGTGGGCAACAATCGGCAGGTCGTGCTCGGCAGCAAAGCGGAACACCCGGATCAGGGCTTCACGCTTGTCCACCAGCATGTTACCCGTGGACGAACCCATGAAGAGTTTTATCGGGGGAAGTGAAGTGTGAGGCGTGAAGAAGGAAGAATCAAAAGCACTGTTGGTGGCTCCGATGTAGTAGGCATAGTTGACTCGACTCTCGCTTGCCCCCAGTGCCATGCGCTCCTGCCAGCGTTCGGGGGTGGTGGTGGGCGGATTCACATTGGGCATGTCCATCACCGATGTTACACCGCCAGCCAGTGCCGCCCGGCTCTCGTGCCGGATGTCGGCCTTGTGCGTAAGGCCCGGTTCGCGGAAGTGTACGTGTGTGTCGATGATGCCGGGCAGGAGGAGCGAGCCTTTGGCATCGATTGAATTGAAAATTGAAAATTGAAAATTGAAGATGTGGGCATCGCCTTCGAAGACCTCTTCGATGCGGTCGCCATCAATGAGGACGGCACCTTTGAAGCGGCGTCCCTCGTTGACGATTTCTGCATTATGTATGAGCGTCTTCAATTTTCAACTCTCAACTTTCAACTTTCAACTTTCAACTCTCTTCGGGTACTTCCTAAACCATCCGTCCCAGCGCAGGCGCATAACGCCGAAGAGCGCTTCGGAGAAGATGCCGCCCGACATCTTGCTGGTGCCCAGTTCGCGGTTGACAAAGATGACGGGCACCTCCTTAATCCGGAAGCCGCATTTCGCGGCGGTGAACTTCATCTCTATCTGGAAGGCATAGCCCTTGAAGCGAATCTTGTCCAGTTCCAGC
>JAFSXQ010000196.1 GCA_017444005.1 Bacteroidaceae bacterium
AAAAGCGGTGCAAAGGTACGAAAAAGTGAGCGAAAATGCAAATAAATTTGCGATTTTCCGAACGAGAGTACCTAAAACAGCATGTTAAAGGTACGAAAAAAATAAGAATTAAAAATTAAAGATTAAAAATTATTTGGAAATCTCCGTATTTTGCTGCTTTTTATTGCCAATGCGCATCAAAGCCAGTCCGATGGCTATCCAAACGAGTTCGCGAAGGCGGGTGGTCAGGCTGACCAGCACACCGTAGGCACCGCCCATGTGCATGATCTTGGCCACGATGGCCAGACCGCCCTCCTTGCTACCCATCTGCATGGGCATGAAGAAGAACAGGTTGGCAAAGATGCTGACCACGCCCTGAATGATTACGCAGTCCCAGTAGCCCACATATTGATTGAAGATGAGGAAGATGAACTGGTACTCCAGACAGCCGAGCATGCGGGCCAGGAACTCGATGAGCAGGCTGGCATAGAACGTGCAGGGCGACTGGGCGTGGAGGGCGGCAATCTGTTCGTCCACGGTGCGGATGCTGTCGCCGTAGCGCTCGGTGAGTCCACGGATGCGCTTCCCGATGAGAGGGAGATGGCCAAAGAGTTGAAGCATGCGCATGGCCAGTCCGTCGCGGTAGCCCATCATGAAGAAGTAGATGCCCAGGAGGCAGTAGGCCAGTGTGGCCAGCAGTATCAGGGCCACGGACCACGTGATGGAGTGGAAATACATGACCACAAAGGCACCCAGGCAGAAGAACCAGAACACGAAGTGCGAGAAGATGTGCATCATGGAGTAGAGTATGACGCAACTGGTGGCCCGGGCAGCGCCGACGTAGGGGGTGAGTTCCATGATGCGGTAAGGCTCGCCGCCGAGGACGCCGATGGGTGTGACGCTGTTGATGGCGTAGCCCGAGATGGTGTACTTGAGCACACGCCAGAAACTCAGGCCCGACGGGCCGGGGTCGTCGATGATGAGTTGCCAGGCCCAGGCATTCATGATGTAGACGACAAGCCACAGGAGCACTGCGGCCGGAAGCCAGATGCCGGAACGCTGCACATGGAGCCAGACCTCGCTCCACGACATGTCGAAGGTGAGCAGCATGACGGCCACAGCCGCCACGCCGAGGAAGAAGAATATGTTGCGATACCGCGACGACATGCTACTGCTCCGGACGACGGGGCGGGCGGCGATCATCCTCGCGCCTGTCGTGATAAAGTTTCGGCAGAGGGTTCTTGCCGGCCTCGTCGAAGGTGCGGCGGTTGCGCAGGACGTCGATGGCGGCATAAATGGCCTGCCGGAACGAGTTCTCGTTGGCAACGCCCTGTCCGGCGATGTCGTAGGCCGTGCCGTGGGCGGGACTGGTGCGCACGATGGGCAGGCCGGCCGTGTAGTTCACACCGTCGTCCATAGCCAGCGCCTTGAAGGCCGTCAGGCCCTGGTCGTGATACATGGCCAGGACGGCATCGTAGTGCTCATAGGCGCGGGTGCCGAAGAATCCGTCGGCAGCATATGGGCCATAGGCATTAATGCCCTGCTGATTGGCCTGTTCGATGGCCGGAACGATGGTTTCCTGCTCCTCATTGCCCAACAGACCGTTTTCGCCGGCATGGGGGTTGAGGGCCAGCACGGCAATGCGCGGGCCGGAGATGGCAAAGTCGCGCAAAAGCGTCCGGTTCAGAATCTCCAGTTTCCCCACGATGTTCTCCGCCGTGATGGCATCGGCCACCTTGCGGATGGGCAGGTGGGTGGTGACGAGGGCCACGCGCAGACGCTCGTTCATCAGTATCATCAAGGCCTGCTGCCCGTCGCCCACACGGTTTTGGATATACTCGGTGTGACCCGGGAAATGGAATTTATCGCTCTGGATGCTGTGTTTGTTGATGGGGGCGGTGACCAGGACGTCGATCAGTCCCTGGCGATAGTCGGCCAGAGCCTGTTCCAGCGACTTCAGGGCCTGTTGCCCGGCCTCAGCCGAGGGCTGTCCCATCTCGATTTTCACTTCCGTGTCGTCCACGACGACCAGATTCAGGCGGTCGTCCTGAGCCTCGCCGGCGTTCTGCACCGAGGCGAAGTTGGTGCTCAGGGACAGTCCCTTGCGATGATAAGTGGCAATGCGCGGGTTGCCGTATACAATGGGTGTGCAAAGTTCCAGCATCGTGGGGTCGGTGAATGCCTTCAAGATGACCTCGTAGCCGACTCCGTTCGTGTCGCCCTGCGTAATGCCTACACGTATTCTTTTCTGTTCCATCCTATTATTTACAATTTACAATATATTTACAATCTGACAATTTACGATTTATCGCTGTCCTCTTCTTCGTCGACGGCCGTCTCTATCTCCGACTCCTGTTCCTCGGGCAGGAGCAGCATGTAGAGCGAGCCCTCCATGCGGCGCATCAGTCCGCGCTTCATCTTCTCGGGGGCAAACACGAAGCCCTCGACCACGACAACGCGGTTGTTCTCGGTGTCGACACGCGAATGGCTGACGAACGGACCGCCCATGCCGTCGTTGCGCATGAACCACAGTCCGCGGGCCTCCATAGCATACTTGTGATGCACCACGATGGGGCGTATGGCGGTGAAGGCCGTGTCGGTCTGCATGAACATGTCGGGGTCGCTGCCCGGCATGTTGATGCGCAAGACGCTGTCGCGCTTGTGCAGCATGTAGCGTTTGTTGAACGTCTCGGGCCCTTCATAGGGATACGAGTACATCATGATGCTGACCATGCCCGTGGCCGTGTTGTTGGTGGTCCACAGGAAGTCCTTGCCGCGCTTGAAGTTCTTCAGTTCCTCAGGCGCCCGCAGTTCGCAGTCAAAGATTTCGCGAGCCAGGTCGAAGGTCAGTTTGGAGTACTTCTTGCTGAGGATGCGGCAGAGGCGGTTCATCTCCATCTTCGTGAAGAAGTCGATGATGTCCTGTCCGTGTTCGGTCACGTACTGGGCAAAGTCCTCCTTCGAACCGCTGCGGATGCGCAGGATGACCTGGTCCTGGGCATAGACGTTACGGACGAACTTCATGCGGGTCTGGGTGTACTGCGTGGGGTCGATGTCCACTTCGATGATGTTGCGGAAAATACTGAGCGTGCGGTTCATGTCCTTCGGGGCCACCTGCGAGATGTGGAACGAGCGCTCGGGCTGCGGCAGTCCGGGGATGTCGGTGTCCAGCACGTCGAACAGGGCGCGGCCCTCGGGGGCCTCCCACTCCTGCTTGTCCATGACCACCAATACTTCGTAGGGCCGTCCGCTGGCCTGCGGTGTGGCGATGTGGCCGTTCTCGCAGCCACAAAGGAACACCATAATCATAAGGTATAAAAACAACTTTCTCATTTTCTCATTTTCTCATTTTCTGCTGTATTCAACAAACCGCAGGCGGCCATGATGTCCTCGCCCCGACTGGCGCGGATGGTGCACGTGACGCCGTGACGGGAGAGGTAGTCGCGCATGTGCTCCATTGTCGCCTCCGACGCTCCGCGGAAGGGCGTGTCGGGAATGGTGTGGAAACGGATGAGGTTGACGCGGCACTCGATGGGCGAGAGCAGGCGGACCAACTCGCGGAGGTGGTTCTTCGTGTCGTTCAGACCTTCGAAGACGATGTACTCGAACGAGAGGCGACGCTGTCCCGACCAGTCCTCTCCGGCCAGTTGCGGGATGAACTCGGCGAGCGAATAACTGCGCTCGGCAGGCATCATCTCGGCCCGTTCGGTGGGGAACGGATTGTGCAGCGATACGGCCAGGTGACACTGGCTCTCGCTGAGGAAGCGCTCCATGCCTTTCCGGAGTCCGACGGTGCTGACGGTGATGCGCCTGGGGCTCCACGCCATGCCGTACGGGGCGGTCAGTATCTCTGTGGCCCGCAGCACGTTGTCCAAGTTGTCGAAGGGCTCGCCCTGACCCATGAAGACGATGTTGGTCAGTTCGTCGCGTTCGGGCAGCGAATATATCTGGTTCAGTATCTCGCCAGCCGTCAGTTGTCCGTCGAAGCCCTGGCGGCCCGTCATGCAGAACTGGCAGGCCATCTTGCAGCCCACCTGGCTGCTGACGCACAGCGTGGCGCGGTCCCTAATTCCCTCGCTACGCTCGCCTACCCGTAGCCTTTCGGGGATGAAGACGCTTTCCACGAAATGGCCGTCGCCGGCCGGGAAGAGGTATTTCTTCGTCCCGTCCTTCGACTCCTGGCACATGACCGGTTCGCGCCGTCCCACCTCGTACTCCTGCGCCAGGCGTTCACGAGCGGCTTTCGACAGATTCGTCATTCCGGCGATGTCGGTCACGCACTTGCGGTACAGCCACTCGGCCATCTGGCCAGCCGCGAAGCGTGGCAGACCGACCTCGGCCGCCACACGCTCCAGTTCCGTCTTATTCTTTCCCAACAGGCTTTGCATGGGTACAAAGGTACGATTAAGTGAGCGAAAAACCAAATGTATTTGAGTTTTTCCGAACGTGAGTACCTAAAACCGAAGGTTAAAGGTACGGGCAATCCGCAAATAATCCAAATAAATTTGCGTTTTCGCTCACTTATTCGTACCTTTGCACCCGATTTTAATGAACTAACCATAACTAAATTAATCAACCAAAGTAACACTTTTATGAAGAAAACTTTACTCTTTATGGCTATGGCCCTGCTGAGTTATGCAGGAGCCTACGCTCAGGAGGAGGGCGAAGAACAGACGACCCCCGTCCATACCAGGCTGCTCGTTGCCACCATCGAGGATGCCAAGACCATCGTTGCCGACAGCCACTACACCCAGGGCCAGGGCGACCTGCAGGCCGCCATTGCCGAGGCTGAGGGCCAAGTGGAAAGCCTGGCCGACGACGCTGCCGTACGCGAGGCTGCCATCGCCCTGCGCCGGGCCGTTGACCACTTCGTTTACTTCAACGACTACGTCGACGCCACCAACCGCATCCAGAACCCCTCGTTCAACAAGGATGCCACCAACGCCACCACCATCACCAACTGGACCAACGCCGGCTTCAAGCAGAACCGCCGCTCCGTCAGTTATCCCACCACCCGCCTCAACGAAGAGGGCGTGGAGATGACCATAACCGACTTCGTGGAACAGTGGTCCAACTCCTCTGCCAACGGCGGCAAACTGGCCGGTACGGGCGACATCAACCAGACCATCAATGGTCTGCCCGCCGGACACTATCGCCTGACGGCCGACTTCATCATCGTCAGCCAGGGTACGGCCGACATCGAGGAAGCCGAGGGCGCACAGTTCTATGCCAACGACAAGGCTGTGGACCTGGGTCTGACCAGCACACTGGACGGCACTCAGGCTGCTGCCTACAGTATTGACATCGACCTGGCCGAGGGCGAGGCCCTGACCGTTGGTTTCCGTTATGCCGAACTCAACCTGAACTGGCTGGGCTGGGACAACGTGACCCTGACCTACGTGGGCGACCCCGAAGCCTACAACAGCGTGGTGAATGCCGAGAAGATTGCCGCCGCCAAGGAGGCTCTGCAGGCCTCCATCACGGCTGTCCAGGAGGCCCTGGCCAACGCCGAGGCTCTGCCCCTGGGCCGTCCCGACCTGCAGGCTGCCCTCGAGGCTGCCACGGCCGAACTGGAGAGCACCGAACTGGATGCCCTGCAGTTGGCCAAGAGCAATCTGGACGCTGCCCTGAAGGACTTCAACGGCTACAACAAGTACTACACCAACATGCAGAACGCCATTGCTGCAGCCGAGGCCCTGATTGCCGCCGGCGAACTGACCAACGGCGTCGAGGACTTCCAGGAGGCCATCAACGATGCCAAGTCCGACGTGGCCCTGGCCCTGCAGTATGCCGACTCACCCGCCGAGGCCATCGTGCCTCTGGAGGAAGGCCTGGCCGACCTGCAGAAGGCTGAAGCCAGTTTCCGCATTGCCAATGCCAGTTACTCGAACCCCGCCAACGTCATCCTGAACGGCGACATGGCCTCCCTCAACGGATGGGACATCCTGCTGGGCGGAAGCGCCAACCCTGCCCTGCACATCAACACCTCGGGCAACGTCGAAGGCTTCAGCAAGCCCTTCATGGAGTGCTGGGTAGCCAGTTCGTCGTCCACCATCGGATACTATGGCCAGGAGAACTATGCACAGCAGACCGTCAGCGCACTGCCCGACGGACAGCCTCTGCCCAAGGGCTACTATGTGCTGAAGGCCGCCGTCGTGGCCACCCAGCAGGGCGACGCCTCGGTGGAGGTGAGCGGTGTGACGCTGAAGTTGCAGGACCAGGAAGTGGCCGTGAGCACCGGCAACGGCGTGTCTAAGACCTACATGCTGGGCTTCGACAAGCAGGAAGCCGGCGGCGAACTGACCCTTGGCCTGTACATCGACGCCGAGACCACAGCCAACTGGATTGCCTGGGACGAGGTGGAACTGCAGTTCGTGGGCGACAAGGACAAGTACCTGGAAGAGTACGGCATGGCCGTGCTGGGCGAGAGCCTGACCCGACTGAAGGAAGCCGTTGCCGAGGCTAACGCCCTGATGGAGAGCGTTGACCCCAACGGCATCGACATCGAGAACACCGACCTCTACAGCGCCGTCGACGAGGGCCAGTACATCATCGACAACCCCACCGACAAGGACGCCACGAAGGAATACATCGACCAGTTGCTGGAAGAGATAGCCGCCGCACAGGCCGCCTTCTACACCAGCGGCGTATCGCCCAAGGACGGACAGTCGTTCGACTTCAGTTCGTTCATCCAGAACGGTGAGTTCGATGCAGCCGCCGGCGAGGAGTGGACCGTAGTTGAGGCCGAGGGCGAAGGCACCCAGAAGTTACCCGACGCTGCCGACTGCGCCTACTGGTGGTTTGGTGGCAGCACGGGCCTGAACCTCATCCAGGAGTTCCAGCAGACCATCACCGACATGCCCGCCGGTAACTACCTGCTCGACGTGCAGGCTGGCATCCGCGTGGACATGACCTATGCCGTCAACAACTACACCGCCGAGAACCTGCCCAACAACATGACCAGTTGCCAGGTATATGCCAACACCGACAGCGCCGACGTTCACCCCTTCTTCTACGAGGATGAGGCCAAGGGCCTGACGCTGGAAAGCATGCTGGCCATGACCAACGACTACGACTACCGTCACGGCAACGGCACCCTCATCGACTACATGCTGAAGGAGAGCGGCCTGTTCCACAGTTACGTGCCCTTCACCCTCGACGAGGAAGGCGACATCACCATCGGTTTCCGTGTCGAACTGCCCAAGTTGGGTGGCCAGATGCCCTTCATCGACTACTTCCGCCTGCGCTACTTCGGCAACCAGCAGAACGTCGTCGACCTGTACACGGGCGTTGCCGCCCCCGCCATCAGCGAGAATGGCCTGCGCCAGACCAGCATCTACAACCTCGCCGGTCAGCGCGTGCAGAAGCCCACGAAGGGCCTCTACATCGTGAATGGCCGCAAGGTCGTGGTTAAGTAAGAAACAAGACCCATACAAAAAAAGGAGCCCCGCTGCATGTCGGCGGGGCTCCTTTTTTTTATTTTAGTCCATGTGGAACAGTTCGGGCAGGGCGATGGTGACGGGCGAGTTGTCGGGGTTCACCTCCATGATATCGGCCATCATGTCCCACCAGCGCTGCGTGATGGGGTCCACGTTGTCCGTATCCTGCGAACTGCCCTCCTTCGAGCACTCCTGGTAGGCAAACAGGATGTTGGTGTCGCGGTCCCAGTAGATGCTGTAGTTGCCCACGCCCTGGTCCTTGATCATCTGTTTCAGTTCGGGCCAGATGGCGGCATGCCTTCTCTGGTACTCTTCCTCGAAGCCTGGCTTCAGGAAC
>JAFSXQ010000197.1 GCA_017444005.1 Bacteroidaceae bacterium
AACGCTAAGATGGAAGAGAAAACACGGTACAGCGACGACGAGCTGGAAGAGTTTCGTCAGATAATCCTGGAAAAACTGGAACTCACGAAGCGCGACTACAAGAAGGCGATGGACGAACTGTCGAAGGGCAACGAGAACGGTGTGGACGACACATCGCCCACGTTCCACGCCCTGGAGGAGGGCAGCGAGGCCCAGAGCAAGGCGCAGTTGATGCAGTTGGTGGCTCGCAGCCAGAAGTTCATCCAGGGCTTGCAGGCCGCCCTTGTGCGCATCGAGAACAAGACCTACGGCATCTGCCGCGAGACGGGCAAGTTGATTCCCAAGGAACGCTTGCGCGCCGTCCCCCATGCCACGTTGAGCATCGAGGCCAAGAATGGACGCCACTGATTGAGGGTTAAGGATTACGGGTTAAGGATGAAACGGAAACAGAGACAGGCCATCGTTGCTGCGGGAGTGATTCTCGCCATTATTGCTATCGACCAAGCCATAAAGGTAGCCGTAAAGACGGGTATGTACCTCCACCAGAGCATTCGTGTCACGGACTGGTTCTACCTGCTCTTCACCGAAAACAACGGAATGGCCTTCGGCTGGGAGTTCTTCGACAAGTTGTTGCTCACCTCGTTCCGTATCGTATTTGTCTGCCTGATAGCCGTCTACATGTACCGTGCCATTCGTCGCGGCATATCGTGGGGCTATCTCATCTGCCTTTCCTTCATCGTGGCCGGTGCCGCCGGCAACATCGTGGATTGTGTGCTCTACGGGCTCATCTTCAACAATCCGCCGGCCCCTCTGGTGGCCGACTTCGTCCCCTTCGGCACGGGCTACGGCACCCTGTTCCACGGTCGTGTGGTGGATATGTTCTACTTCCCGCTGGTGGAGTGGGACTGGCCCCGGTGGATGCCTTTCTGGGGCGGCGACCACTTCATCTTCTTCTCGCCCATCTTCAACTTTGCCGATGCCGCCATCTCGTGTGGCGTTGTGGCCCTGCTGCTGTTCTATCGCAAAAGCCTGGAGAAAACGGGAGGATGAGAAAATGAGAGAATGAGAAAATGAGAGAATGAGAAAATGAGAGAATGAGAAAATGAGAAGGATAGGAGGGTTACTTAGAGATATGAGAAACGGGTTTCTGCCCTTGTTTCTCATTTTCTCATTCTCTCATTTTCTCATTCTCTCCTGCACCGTCGACCTCCCTTCGCACGTCATCTCCAAGGGCAAGATGGAACGTATACTCTACGACTACCACCTGGCGCAGGGAATGGCCGAGGCCGCGGGCGGCGACGGTGAGGCCAACCGCTACCTGTACGTGCAAAAGGTCTTCGAGAAGCACCATGTCACCGAAGCCGAGTTCGATACCTCTATGGTCTGGTACTCGGGTCATGCGGCCCACCTCGAGGAGATGTACACGCGCATCGAGTCGCGCCTGGAGCGGGAATCGAATGCCGCAGGGCTCAATCTGACGGAGGTGGACCAGTACTCGCGCTACACGGCCGAGGGCGATACGGCCAACATCTGGCACGGCCGCGAAATGCTCTTCCTGCACGGCAATCGCGAGGAGAACCTGCTGACGGTGGTCATACCGGCCGACTCTACCTTCCGCCCCGGAGACACCTTCATGCTGCACCTGACCAACCGCTTCATCGTGCAGGAGAACCAGCGCGAAGGCTACGTGCTGATGCAGGTGACCTACGACAACGATTCGGTTGCGTCCAACACCGTTCTGGTGAATGGCGACTTCGACACGAAGTTGCAGATCGGCTCCGACCGGGCCTTGCCCAAAGAGCGCATCCGCTCCCTTTCGTGCACGTTCTACTATGCCTTCGACGAAGGCGCCGAGGACAAGTTCCGCCTGTGGGTAATCAGCAAACCCATCCTGCTGCGCTACCACAATATGGTGGCGGCCACAGACTCCACATCGCTCGCTACGGACACCCTGGAGACGGATACCATGCAGCCTGTGCGCCAGTCTGCCCGTCCTGAACGCGTTTCACCGGAAGCCTTCCGCGAGAGCCAGGAGGTGGACCGCAAGATAAATGTCGTACAGAAGCGAAAGGTAGTCCTGCCCGCCCAGCCGCAGCAGCGCCGACGCACCCTGAAACCTGCTCGCTGATATGGCACACCTGAAGGGCTATCACCACCTCGTGCTCCCCGATGGGAGCCGCCACGACTGGGTCGTCGTGGAGTTCGACGACCAGGGACGCTACCTGTCGCACCATCCGCTTCGCTCCGAAGTAACCGGCTCTGCCGCTTCGTTCATCGAAGAACCTTTCGTGGAGTGGATCGGGGGAACGGTGGAGATTGAAGATTGGAGATTGAAAATTGAAGATTGAAATCTACGATTGAATATGGAAAATTACCAAGCAGACGAACATCGCTACGAACAGATGCACTACGAGCGCTGCGGGCGTTCGGGCATCCTCCTGCCTCAGGTGTCGTTGGGCATGTGGCACAACTTCGGAGCCGTCGACGATTACGACCGCTCGCGGCAGATTGTCCGCTACGCCTTCGACCACGGTATTACCCACCTCGACCTGACCAACAACTACGGTCCCCCATACGGAAGTGCCGAGCAGACGCTGGGCCGGCTGGTGGACGACGACCTGCGTCCCTATCGCGACGAACTCTTCATCGCCACGAAGGCCGGCTACGACATGTGGCCGGGTCCCTACGGCAACTGGGGCTCGCGCAAGTACCTCATGGCCTCGCTCGACCAGTCGCTGCGCCGCATGCACCTCCAGTATGTCGACCTCTTCTACAGCCACCGCTACGACCCCGCGACGCCTCTGGAGGAAACCCTGCAGACGTTGGTCGACATCGTCCGCTCCGGCAAGGCACTCTACGTCGGCATCAGCCGTTGGCCCTTGGAAGCCACGCGCTTCGCCTTCCGCTACCTGCGCGAGCGCGACGTCCCCTGCCTCATCTATCAGGGTCGCATCAACCTGCTCGACCGTGCCCCCATCCAGGAGGGCATCCTCGACCTCTGCCGCGAGGAGGGCGTGGGCTTCATCTCCTTCTCGCCCTTGGCGCAGGGCCTGCTCACCGACCGCTACCTCAACGGCATCCCCGAGGGGTCACGCATGTCGCGCGGCAAGTTCCTGCGTCCCGAAATGCTCACCGACGAAGTCCTGCAAAGCATCAGACAGTACAAGGCTGAAGCCGAAGCCGAGGGCCTTGCACTGTCCGAGTATGCCTTGTCGTGGATATTGCGTCAGCCGGGTGTCACCAGCGTCCTGGTCGGTGCCAGCAGCACGGAGCAACTGCAGAAGAACCTGCGCTGCATCGGCCACTGACCGCCAACGCTCCTTAATGTTACAAATCGAGAGGGTGTGCCATTTAACGTCCACGCCGCGCAGATGGTTGTCGCCGCTGCCCTCGCGCAGAATTTCGTGATGTTTGTCGTCATTGTCATTGCTTTTTTAATGTTATGATGATGTTTGTTTTGTTGTTTCGGAAATTATGTGTAACTTTGCAACCAACAATAAATATGTTAGGAGTATGACAGGAACAGTATTAAGGAAGCCGTCCGTGAAAGCGGCTCCGTACTGGGGGATGCTGCGGGGATTGAGCAAACCACTGAAGTTGGAACTGGTGGTGCTGTTGAGCGAGTCGATGGAAGAGAGAGAGGCGGCCCCGACGCCCCCGCCCCCACCATTGAGTGAGGAGGAACGCAAAGAAGGGCTAATGAGACTGGCAGGCTGTTGGGCCGACGACCCGGAGGATGCTGCACGCATGGAGGCTGCCATCAAAGAGTGCCGCGAAAATGACGTGCTTCGTGAAGTAAACATGGACTGACTGCTATGGAGAAGTACATTCTTGACACGAACACGTGGATTGAGCATTTCCATCAACGCAGCGGTGTGACGCAACATATTATGGAGTTGCCCACCACGCAACTCTTCGTTTCTGAGGTGACGCTGGCCGAACTGACCTTCGGTGCATACTATAGCAGCGACTTCGAACCGATGCCCGGCGTGAAGGTGGAAAACTGGGCGGAGCGCGAATAGGCCTCCTATACTCCTGCTCTCCTTAGACATAGACCACGCCATTATCCCTCGCACTGACTTCGGTGCGGGGGATTTCTGTGCGAGCCTCCGCATGGTTGCGCCTCTCGCCCGAGGTGGCCGCCGAGCCTGTCCTCGCTTATCCTGCCGATATTACTAATAATTTTTCCCAAAAAGAAATATCATAATATCATAAAATTACTTGCAAGGCCGATAAACAAAGCGATGCAGCGAATGATATTTCCTATGATATTTCTATGATATTATGATATTTCTTTGTCCGTTTTCGCCCTTTTACAGCGAAAAGAACGGCGTTTGGGTCGGTGTGTAACAACAGATGGGAAAATTAACACGAACAACACCGGAGGGGAAGATCAGTA
>JAFSXQ010000198.1 GCA_017444005.1 Bacteroidaceae bacterium
ACACTTAAGTAGGCCGTGAGGAAACGCATGGCCGTACCTGCCGCACCGATGTCGATGACCTCGGGCATGTCGCGCAGTGCGCTTATCATCACTCGTGTGTCGTCGCAATCCGACAGGTTCCCGGGGACGAGTTCGCTGTGACTGAGTGCGTTCAGTATGAGTGCACGGTTCGATATACTCTTGCTGGCGGGCAAGTCTATTTCGGCTCTGACCGTCGCGGGTCGCTGTATGTCTATGTGGTCGTTTTCCATAAAAACTATTAATTCGAGAACAAAATTACGAAAAAATTTGGTTATAACAAAAAAAGTGCGTACCTTTGCACTCGCAAACGCAAAAACAGAGCGGGATGTAGCTCAGCCCGGTAGAGTACGCGTCTGGGGGGCGTGTGGTCGCAAGTTCGAATCTTGTCATCCCGACTCAAATCATGTAACTGTCCGATTCGTCGGGCAGTTATTTTTTTTTATATAGGCGTTTTTGCACAGGGACCGTGACATTTTTTGAACCGAAAGCATGCATATTCCAGGATTATTTCTTATCTTTGTCGGGTTGGATGCAATTATCATACCTATATTAGTATCATGGAAAATAGAAGATTGGGCAATACCGGACTTATGGTCTCGTCGCTGAGTTTCGGTGCGTCGTCGCTGGGAGGCGTGTTCCACGGCATCGATGAGGGACGTGCCGTAGAGAGTGTGTTTGTAGCCATTGAAGGGGGGATGAATCTGATAGACGTATCCCCCTATTACGGGCATTACAAGGCTGAAACCGTGTTGGGCAAGGCCCTGCGACAACTGCCGCGCGACCGCTACATTCTGTCTACCAAGGTGGGACGCTACGGCAAGGACGGCGTGAACACATGGGACTACAGTGCCCGTCGGGCGCAGGAGAGCGTCTATGAGAGCATGGAGCGCCTGGGCGTGGAGCACATCGACCTCATCCACGTCCACGACATTGAGTTCCAGGCCTCGCTGCCTGGTGGCTTGCAGAAGGTGGTAGAGGAAACCCTGCCTGCACTGGCGGAGTTGAAGGAGAAAGGTGTGGTGAGCCACGTGGGCATCACCGATCTGCAACTGGACAACCTGCGCTGGGTCATCGACCATACCCCCGAAGGGACGGTGGAGACGGTGCTGAACTTCTGCCACTATTGCCTGTGCGACGATGCGCTGGCCGACCATCTCGATTACTTCGAGCAGCACGGCATCGGGCTCATCAATGCGTCGCCGCTCTCGATGGGCCTGCTCTCCAGCCGGGGTGCGCCTGCCTGGCATCCGGCACCCCAACCGCTGGTGGAGGCTTGTCGGCGTGCTACGGAATATTGTTCGCAGAAGGGCTATCCGATAGAGAAGTTGGCCATGCAGTTCGCCGTCAGCAATCCGCGTGTGCCCACGACGTTGTTCTCGTCGGCCAACCCCGACAATGTGCGTCGCAATCTGGAATATATCAGCGAACCGATTGACTGGCAGTTGGTGAAGGAGGTACAGGACATCATCGGCCCGGCCATGCGGTTGACTTGGTGCAACACTTGATAATTCGTAAGTATGCTGATTATAGATGCTCACAGCCACTTGTGGCTCCGTCAGGACACCACGGTCAATGGTCTTGCCATCCGTACGAAGGATGGAAATGGCAGTCGCTCGGACTTCCTCGGCGAGGAGCGGCAGATGTTGCCGCCGTTCATGATAGACGGACGGAACACCGCCGAAGTCTTCCTTTCTAATATGGACTACGCCCAGGTGGGGGCCGCCGTTGTGGTTCAGGAGGTGATAGACGGTTGCCAGAATGCTTACCTGGAGCAGGTGCAAAGGCAGTATCCCGGCCGCTTCTTCTGTATGGGCATGGCCTGGAACCTTGCGGAGGCGCAGACCGTCAGCGATGCCGGCCTGAAGGGCATTGCCTATCCGGGCCACCGCATGCAGGACTCGTTGCTGACGCTCATGCCCGTGTTCAAGATGATGGAAGAGCGCGGCATGGTGATGTCGATATGCTTGGCAGACGGCAACAGACAGACCGACGAACTGCGTGAGGTCATTCGCGAATGTCCGCGCCTGAAGATAGCCATCGGACACCTCGGTATGGCCGACCAGCCCACTACGCCACCTTGGGAGAACGAAAGTTGGCGCCGCCAGATACTGTTGGCCCGCAACGAGAACGTCCGGGTGGAGTCGGGCGGCATCACGTGGCTCTACAATCCCGAATTTTATCCCTATCCATCGGCAATTCGGGCCATTCGCGAAGCCGCCGACCTCGTGGGTTGGGACAAACTGATGTGGGGCTCGGACTATCCGCG
>JAFSXQ010000199.1 GCA_017444005.1 Bacteroidaceae bacterium
GCGACAGGCAAGTACCATCTTCTCGACCTCATAGCAGGTGCCCAGCGCGCCGACGGCTACAGCACCCATGCGCGCCCCGCCTTCTCCCCTGCCCTGTGCGAAGCCCTGACCCGCTTCACCCAACAGGGTACTTCGCTGCTCGTTAGCGGTGCCTACGTGGGCGAAGACCTCGATGCTACCTTTGCATCGCGGGTGCTGCACGTCATCCCCGACGGCAACTACGCCCTCAGCGACAGCACCTCCGTGTTGACGGGCATGAACACCCAGATGCCCATCTACTACCTACCCAACGAGGAGCGCTATTCCGTGCGTCGGCTCAGCGTACTGCTGCCCACCGGCGGGGCCTTCACCTCCGTGTCCTCCCCGGCCGACTCCCGTCCGCTCTCCGTAGCCTTCGAGGGCGAAGGGCATCGCACCCTCACCTACGGTTTCCCCATCGAGTGCATCTGCAATGCCGGCCTCCGGCAAGCCGTCATGCGGGCCTCGCTGGAGTTCTTAGTGAATAAATAATAAATAAGAAATAATAAATAGGAAATAAAAGATGACCATTCCGACTAACGTCAAGGGCTCACGCAGCCTGAAAATTACCGACGAACATCTCGAAACGCTGAAACGCTATTCGCTGCTCGCCGACCTGCTCGACAGCAACGGTTTCGTCGATGAGAACGTCCTGGAGAAACTTCGGCTCAACGTCCGTTCCATCCTGGAGCGTCACAGCGACGACCCGGCCCTGCTGAGCCTGTGTCGCGAAGTGCTCTTCCACGACAACATGAAGGCCTACGGCCTGCACCAACTCATCCTTCTCTACCTAAGCAAGAACGACGAATAGATTGTAAATTGTCAAATCGGAACCTACAAGACTGGTTGCCCACCACGCGCCGCGAGATGGAACTGCGCGGCTGGGAGCGTGCCGATGTCATCCTCTTTTCGGGTGATGCCTACGTCGACCACCCTTCGTTCGGCGTGGCCGTCATCGGTCGGCTGCTGGAGGCTGAGGGCCTGCGCGTGGCCATCGTGCCCCAGCCCGACTGGCACGGCGACCTGCGCGACTTCCGCCGCCTGGGTCGTCCCCGCCTTTGGTTCGGCATCGCACCGGGATGCATGGATTCGATGGTGAACAAGTACACCGCCGCCCGTCGCCTTCGTTCGGAGGATGCCTACTCGCCCGACGGACGCCACGACATGCGCCCCGAATACCCCACCATCGTCTATTCCAAGATACTTCGCCAACTCTATCCCGACGTGCCCATCGTGCTCGGAGGCATCGAGGCCAGCCTGCGCCGGCTCACCCACTACGACTACTGGCAGGACCGTTTTCTGCCCAGCATACTGGTGCCCAGTGGTGCCGACCTCATCGTCTACGGCATGGGCGAGAAGCCTACGGTGGAAATTGCCCATCGCCTCACGGCCCTCATCGACGACTACGACCCGTCGCTTTCCTACGACGAGACGGGTGAGGCCTGCATCGGTCGCGAAGCCTTTGCCAAAGCCCTGCTCGGCGAGAACCAGTTGCCGCAGACGGTGGCCCTCTATGAAAGTGAAGAACGAAGAGGGAAGAGTGAAGAATTAAATTCACTTGTACTTTACTCCCACGAGGAGTGCATTCAGGACCCACGGAAACAGGCCGAGAACTTCCGCCACATCGAGGAAGAGAGCAACAAGATGCACGCACAGACGCTTGTGCAGCAGGTGGGCGACCGGTATCTGGTGGTCACTCCACCCTATCCGCCCCTGACCACAGAGGAACTCGACCACTCGTTCGACCTGCCCTACACCCGCATGCCGCACCCCAAATACAAGGGCAAGCGCATTCCGGCCTACGAGATGATTCGCCACAGCGTCTGCCTCCATCGCGGTTGCTTCGGCGGCTGTGCCTTCTGCACCATTTCGGCCCATCAGGGCAAGTTCATCATGAACCGTTCCAAGGAGAGCATCCTGCGCGAGGTGGAGGCCGTGACGCAGATGCCCGACTTCCGCGGCTACATCAGCGACCTGGGAGGGCCGTCGGCCAACATGTACGGCATGAAGGGCAAGGACCTCTCCCTTTGCGAACGCTGCAAGCGCCCCTCGTGCATCCACCCGCGCATCTGTCCCAACCTCAACGGCGACCACCAGCCCCTCATCGACATCTACCGCGCCGTCGACCACCTGCCGGGTGTGAAGAAGAGTTTCATCGGTAGTGGCGTGCGCTACGACTTGCTCTTGCACGACTGGCAGGACGAGCGTCTGAATCGCGCCGCCAAGGAATACACTCGCGAACTCATCACGCACCACGTCAGCGGACGCTTGAAGGTGGCCCCCGAGCACACCGAAGACCACGTCCTGCAACTCATGCGCAAGCCGTCCTTCGCCCAGTTCCACCAGTTCAAGGCGATATTCGACAACACCTGCCGCCACGCCGGCCTGCGCCAGCAGATTATTCCCTATTTCATCAGCAGTCACCCGGGTTGCACCGAGCAGGACATGGCCCATCTGGCCGAGAAAGTGCGTCCCCTGGGCTTCCACCTCGAACAGGTGCAGGACTTCACCCCCACCCCCATGACCGTGGCCACCGAGACGTGGGCCACCGGTTTTCATCCCTACACGCTGGAGCGCGTCTTCTCGGCCAAGTCGCCCGAGGAGAAACAGCGCCAGCGCAGTTACTTCTTCTGGGATAAGAAGTAGACAAAAAAAGATTAGTAATCTTCCGGCCGGAAGATTACTAATCTTATCGGCGAAAGATTAGTAATCTTATCGGTGAACTATTACTGATGCTCCGGACGCAACACCTGACTTCGTCACTTAAAAAATCGTGATTTTTTATTTGCCTGATACTGAAGATTTTGTATCTTTGTGTCACCCAAATTTGGGTGACACGAGGATAAA
>JAFSXQ010000200.1 GCA_017444005.1 Bacteroidaceae bacterium
GCTCTCCGGCGGCGAACGCACCCGACTGGCCATGATAAAACTGTTGCTGGAACCCACGAACCTGCTCATCCTGGACGAACCCACCAATCACCTGGACATGCGCTCGAAGGACGTGCTGAAGGAGGCCATACGTCAGTTCGACGGCACCGTCATCCTCGTCAGCCACGACCGCGACTTCCTCGACGGACTCGTCACCCGCGTCTATGCCTTTGCCGACGGGAAGGTAAGAGAGCATCTGGGAGGCATCTACGACTATTTAGCCCACCTCCAACCCCTCCCCAAGGGAGGGGAGACCTCTCAAGAGCAAAGGAAACCCTCTCAAGAGCAAGAAAAAACCTCCTCCCTTCGGGGGGAGCGGGGAGCGGGGCTTTGGGCCGAGCAGAAGGCCCAGGCACGCCTGCGGAAGAAATTGGAGAAAGCCGTCAGCGATGCCGAGCAGGCCGTCAGCGAGTTGGAACAGGCCATTGCCATCCTGGAGGCGAAACTCTCCACGCCCGAGGGCAGCACGGACATGTCGCTCTACGAACGGCACGGACGGCTGAAACAGCAACTGGCCCAGGCCGAAGACGAATGGACGCGGGCGATGGAGGCACTGGAGGAGTGACCCCTCCCCTACGGTATTTCCAGTTCGAAGGGCGTTGCCGGCAGTCCCGTTTTCCGTGCCCGGCAGTTGGCCTCCACGGGATTGTTCTTCCACGCGTAACGTACGCGCGCGCCCGTTCCTTTTATTATAATGCTGGTGCCACGGGCCTCGGCCTTCGCATTGTGGAACTTGCCATCGGCGGCGGCCAGTTCGAAGCCCCTCAGCACACCCTCTACTAACGGCTGGTCCATGACGACCTGCATCGTCCCGTCCGCCAGTGCCTTCACTTCCACGGGCTGCGGCGACAGCATCGCCTTGCTCCCGAACACCAGGCGGTCCAGGCCCTGGGCCACACGCTCGGCCAGTTCCTTCTTGCGCAGGGGGTGTATGTCGTTGGCCTCGCCCAAGTCGATGGCTACGGCCAGTTCGGCACGTGGGTCGGCCCAGACGGCACGTCGCTGCCCGTCGCGCAGTCGTGCCCAACCCGTCTCCTGCGGTTCGGCGCTGGGAGCCATGAAGTTGGCCAGTTGCACGATGACGAAGGGCATCTCCGGCCGTTGGAAGCGTTCGCGCCACTGGGCCATCAGTTGCGTCAGTTCCTGTTCGTACAGTTCGGCGCACCCCGTGTTCGACTCGCCCTGATACCACACGACGCCGGCCACCGCCATCGGCGCCAGAGGGCTCAGCATGCCATTATAGGCCGCCCCGGCCATGTTCTGGTAGCCCGTGGGCATCTGGGGCAACTGGGGCATCTGCGTGCCCTCGTGCACCAGCCACTCCTCGGAGAGGGGCTGTTCGGTGCCGTCCGTCCATACTATCTTATACGGTTTCTCTCGCACGAACTGCGGACGCTGGCCGCGATTGACGAAACGCACCGTCAGCACGTTGTCGCCCTCGCACAGCAGCCCAGCGGGAATGCTGTACCGGCGCGGCGGATACTGGTAACCCGTATGCCCGATTTGCTGGCCGTTGAGATAGGTGAAGTCGGCATCCACCAGTGTGCCCAGCAGCAACAGGGCCGCCTGTCCGGCATGGGCGGCATCGATGCGGACGTGCTGTCGCATCCAGTAAGTGCCGCAGAAGCCGCGAGCCGGCTGTACGGGCAGTTCGTACTGGTTAGCCGGTGTCCACTGTCGGTCGTTCAGGTCGGGGCGCGTCCAACCCTCGCGCACTCCGGGGTCGCTCTGTTCCAGCAACTTGCCCCAGCGTTTCTGGGCCTGCCGGTTGGCCTCCATCGAGGCCCGCTGCAGGTCGGCATCGGCGTGGAACCGGGCTTCGGTGGCCATGCGGCTGTCGAACCGGGCAACGGCGTCGGCCGGCAACCACGACTCGATGGGCGTCCCGCCCCAACTGCACTGCACCACGCCCTGCACCACGCCCTGCGTCGACTGCGCCATCCGTTTGCCCAGGAAGTAGCCCAGGGCCGAAAAGCGCCAGGCCCGCTCTTTCGACAAGGTTACCCATCCAGCGCTGCGCACGTCGTCGCGCAGTGCATCCAGCACGGCCTCATTCTCCACGCGGAACAGGCGCACGCGGTCGGTGCTGTCGCGGTCAATCTCGGCAGCGTACTGCGGATAGACGCGCTCCACGTTGACATCGATGTTCGACTGGCCGCTGCACAGCCACACGTCGCCCACCCACACGTCGGTCATCTCCCGGCGCTCGCCGCCGGCCGTCACCGTCAGCCTCAGCGGCCCCATAGCCTTCAGGGCAGGCAGTTCCAGTTGCCAGCGTCCGCCGCTGGTCGTCGTTTCAGCATGGCACACCGTGCGGACGCGGCCCCCCTGGGTCTGCAAGTCCACGTTCACCGTCGCATTGTCATCGGCCCACCCCCAGACGCGGATGGGTTGGTTGCGCTGCAGCACCATGCCGTTGGCAAACATCCGCGGCAGGCGCAACGCGGCACTGGCCGTCGCCGTCAGGCACAGGCTCAACAGCGTAAAAAGCACCCGTCTCATATCCTTCATAACTTAACTATTTTCGTTTTCTCATGCAAAGTAAATAAAAATTCGTCATATCTGCCGCATGTGCACGTCTCAAAAAGCGCGACATTTGTCTCATCGCCTGAAATAGACGCAAAACATCATCCTCGCCTTGCGCACATCCCCAACGGCCAATAGCCAGGCAACAAGAAAGATTTCCACCCTCTTGCAGGCATAAGATGTGCAAAAAGTATCAGTTTCATCGCAAATTGCAGTTCTTCCGGGTATCTGCACTTTTCCACGGGGTAAACGATACAACGTATGCAAAAAAGCCGTAACTTTGCAGCGGAATCCCAATCGAAGCACATGAAAACACGTCGAATACTCCCCCTGTTGCTCATGATGGCCCTGCTGCCCGGTTGCCGAAAGACCGGACAGGAGACAGCAAGCGCCGTCTACGAACAGGCACTGGCGGCCTACGACTGCGACAGCACGCACCTGAGCGAACAGTTGCTGCGCCGCAGCATCCGCCTGGCACGACAGGAGGGCGACCTGCATACGATGTACCTGGCCCAGTTGCAGTTGGCGCAGTCGCTCTCGTGGGGCAACAGCCGCGCGGCCTTCGATATGGCCCGGAAGGCTCTGCAGACTTATCGCCTGCGGCCCGACGACCGCCGCAACCTGATTATCATATTGGATTATTTAGGTACGTACGCATCGCAATGCGCGTATAACGAGGACGGCCCCTTCGACGAGGCCCTGCACTATGGCGGACAGGCCAACCGGATGGCCCGCGAGGCCCGCGACACGACGCTCATCAGCCAGACGCTGACCACGCTGGCCAACACGCGCTGGGCCATGAGGGAATACCCCGCTGCACTGCACCACGCCCGCGAGGCCGCAAGGCTGGCACCGCCGGAACTGCTCTTCGGCGCACAACAGGTGCTGGCGCGCACGCTGGTGAGTTGCGACTCGCTGGACGAGGCCGAGCGGGTCTACCGACAGATGGACTACGGCGACAACGTGCAGGCGGCCTACATCGTGGAGAGCAACCTGGCCAAGTTGGCCCTGCGGCGCAACGACACGGAGGCAGCGGCTGGGGCCATCGACGAGGCTTTCAGCCGGGCCGAGGAACTCTACTTCAACGCCCTCGGGCAGAAGGATGCCTACTACCGCGATGCCCTCGGACAGACGCAGGAGAACGAGCGCATGCGCTACAGGCAGCGGCTGCACGGCGTGCTGGCCCTTGGGGCATTGCTGGTGGGGCTGCTGCTGGCAGGCATGGCCGTGCGCGAACTGCGCCTGCGCCGCCGCGAGCAACTGCGCCTGCAACACGAAGCCGAGACCGAACGCCGACGGCACCGCCACGAAGAGGAGACACAAGCCGAACTGCTGCGGCAGCGCGATGCCACCATCGAGTTCCTGAAGGGCTTCATTTTCCAGCGCTCGGAGGTGGTGCAGAGGCTGTCGGCCCAGTCCAGCCGACACATCGCCCTCACCCCGCAGGAGTGGGCCGAGGTGGAACGCACACTGAACATCCTCGACAACGACCGCTTCGTGAGGCTCCGCACCTTATACCCCGACATGCGCGAGGAGGACGTGCAACTGTGCATCCTGACGCGACTGCGACTGACGAACCGCGCCATCGGTAACGTGTACGCCATCAGCATCTCCGCCGTGCAACACCGCCGGCAGAAACTGAAAAAGGAGGTGTTCGGCGAGACTGACCCGGACACAACGCTGGAACAACTACTGGACAGGATATAAAAACACGAATATATTTTCAAACACAGATTACACAGATTACGCAGATTTATTATAAAAACAACGAATTGAACGAATTACACGAATTATAAATAAAGGAAAGACCATGAAGCAATTTTACACTTTACTGCTTGCCTGTCTGGCGACGATGACCCTGCAGGCACAAACAACGAAGGAACTGGACGGCTACCCCACCATTTTCTCCGATTACGATGCATATTACAACAAATGGATCTTGGAGGATGAGTACTTCAAGACCACAAGTTGGTTCAAAAAGGGCTGGTCGACATTTTATCGCTTCGCCGACAATACGTACCGAAAAGCCAGCATGTACATTTCTGAGGGGGACAGCATTGTGGCAGGCATAGCGTATGCCCGTGTCCTCATTGACCAAAAGACGCTGCTGTACCGCCAAGAGGGCGACAAGGTATTTGCTCGCACGGACGGCGAAGACAAACTGCTGATTGACTATGGTTTGAACGTCGGCGATACGTTTGTCAATCCTCAAGGGGAACGATTCACGGTAACATCCACGGATACGGCCACATGCCAAGGCTCTATCTATGGCAGTTACAAACACTGGAGATACCAACGCATTTTCTTCAAGGGTAAAACTGTCCCCAGGATTCTGCACCTACAGTCGGAGGACGGCACACAGGAAGACGAATGGGTAGAGGGCCTTGGCTCTGCCTATTGGGGCATACTCCCCCCATATATGGCCGAAAGCCAAGGCGTGTACACAACACGTCCCATCAGGTCGCACGTCATCACGGCCAGCAGCCCATACATTATAGAGGAAGAGGGTTACATTTCTGCAAGTTATGAACTGAATGAGGAGGACTATAAGCGCATCAGTGTTGATCCCAAAGACATCGAATATGGAAAAAACTATCCTTGGACATACACCTTCATTGGTGACACATTGCACATAACAGGTATGATGGATTTAAATTGCCTTCCGACCTATGCAGAATGTACTATAAAGGGAAATGACATAGATGTGCTTATCTATCAAGTCTCTGGTGGGCTACTTGACCCCGACTGTTTGGTCGAACGCTATGTAGATATTCGTTTCACCGGATTTAAGCCTGGCACATACGAGGTCGGCGTCTCCGGAGAAAAACGCCAAGAAGTTGTTTGCCCGGGCAAGCAGAAGGAGAGTTACATCCCCTTCGTGGAGAAGGGGAAACAGTGGCACGTGCTGGGGTTCTGCATGGGGCCGTACAAATCGGTGACGGATTACTTCTTCCGGGGGAACGAAGAGGTCAGCATTGGCGAGCACACGTACTTGCCCCTCTACACGGGAGACAAAGGGGCCTTCTACGGAGTAGACAATGAGAACAAACAACTGCAGGGACTCTTCCGCGAAGAGGACAGGCGCGTGTACCTCTACGATACGACGACGGAGCGCGAATACTGCGTCTACGACTTCACGCTGGAGGTCGGCGACACGTTCGACATCGGCTGGGGCAATGAAGCAGATCGGTGCGTCGTCACCAATGTGGGCGAAATGAATATCAGAGGCCTGAAACTGAAAACCATCACGTTCTCGTCTATAAGCCCCGCTATGGGTGGATACGAATTACTACATGACAACCACACATGGGTGGAAGGCATTGGCGACTTGAGCGGCCCCTGTGCCGGATGGATTCCGAATATGTATTCCAGTTCGTGGAGCCATTGCGTGGCATACATGGTATCGTATAATAATTATAGGTGTTTCCCCTTCTCCTTCAGTGACTTTTGGGGAAGCAGTAACTGGGTCATCGGACACGATTTGATACCAGGTGAAGCCTTGACGTGGAAGGAATACGAAGAGAAGTACCAAGGGAAGCCCTTGCTGGACTACGAAATCACAGGGGGACGATTGCATGTGAAAGGCTACATGTGGCTGCAACGGTGTGAAGCCTATTACATTTACTGCAAACTGTCGCCTACGGAAGAACACTGGAAAACTTACAAAATCACCTTACAGGACGAAGTGATGGGAGAAGAGACAGACTGTATCAGCACGCCACATGCCGTAGACCTCTACTTCGATATTCCGTTCCTACAGTATGATAACAACTGCAACTTCGTCTATGAAGACCAAGACGGCGAGCACTTCGTCGTCAATCGGGACAAATACCAGCCCTTCGTGGAGGAAGGCAAGACGTGGAAGGTGGGACTCTTCTGGGGAAGCGACAAGGCCAGCGAAGTGGAAATCTATCGCATGGAGGGCGACACCCTCGTCGGCGACATCGCGTGCAAACGGTGGATACGGCAGACCATGAACTACGAGAACCGAAGGACCGAATACATCGGGGCCGTCTACGAGCAGGGCAGGCGCGTCTACGAGTTCCTGCCCGGGCGCAGCGAGGCCGTGCTGCTCTACGACTTCGCCACACCCGTAGGCGAATGGGTGGACGTGTACGATGCCAACCTGGACAGCATGGTGAAGTGCTACATCGAGAAGCGGGACACCGTCAGCACCGACGGGTACCTGCTGCGCCAGACAACGGTGTGGAGCCACCCCAACGATGATACGGACGTAATCTACAAAACGATATGGACAGAGGGCATCGGTAACAACAAGCGGCCTAACTACAACACCGATAGCGAGAATCCCGGCGACTATCATTATCTGATATCGTGCACGACGGGAACAGATGTCCCGCTATACAAGAGCCCCGTCCTCTTCGAAGACATTTCCGAGTACTGGATGCTACAAGACCGGGGTGAAATGGGCGACGGCGAGGCACGGAAGGAGCAAATCGACTTCACCCACGTCGTCAAGACCCGGCCGAAGGCTCCTGCCCGTTATGCCAACGGAGTCAGCCTGCTGTGGGGCGAGTACGACAACAGCGAACTCAGCATCGCGTTCGGAGGCATGAGCGGACGCTACGCCATCAGCCTCCAGAACGACGACGAGCCGCAGGCCCGCTACGCCGCCACGCACGAAACCCAGAACCTGCAGGCCATCGACATCAACCTCACCGACTATCCCGAGGGCCGGTACACCATCGCGGTGGAGAACGACGAGGAATCGTACACGGCCCACTTCATCCTGCCGCTCGACGGGAACGGGATTGTGGAAATGAGACTGGGAGACAATGAGAAAACGAGCAATGTCGCCGTGTACGACCTGCTGGGGCGCCGCATCCCGATGCCCAGAAAGGGTGTCTACCTGCGTGGCAGACAAAAAATTGTTAAGTAAGGAACATAAGTCTCCATAAATATGACAGATATGACCTTTAAAAAGATTTATGATGATTTATGGGGATTTATGTTGTAATTTTCGTATCTTTGCAGGCGAAGTAGTACCAAACCATAATCGCCATGAAGAGAAACATGCTAAGAAACATCCTGATGGGCATACTGGGTATGCTCGTCGGAACCGTCTCGGCCGCCGAGATGCCACGCCCCGAGTATCCGCGCCCACAGTTCGAACGTGCCGAATGGCAGAACCTGAACGGCCGCTGGACCTACGCCTTCGACTTTGGCCGTAGCGGCGACCAGCGCGGCTGGACCGACTCGAAGGGATTCGACCAGCAGATACTGGTCCCCTTCTGCCCCGAGAGCCGCCTGTCGGGCGTCGGCTACACCGACTTCATCCCCTGCATTTGGTACCACCGCACCCTGAGCGTGCCCGCCGGCTGGCAGGGCCGCC
>JAFSXQ010000201.1 GCA_017444005.1 Bacteroidaceae bacterium
AGGTCTGCTTGAAGTGGACAATGAAATCTTCGCGTGAGCGGTGAAGTTCGGCATCAATCAAGTCCATCGTATGGCGGAACTTTCCTGCATCAATGAAGTTGTTGCCATCGGTCATCCAGAAGGGATTGCCCGTCATGTCGCTGCCGATGTTCACGATGGCACTGCGCACTGCCACCTCAATTTTCTCGATTTCGTTGAAGATGAGCAGACGGAGTTTCTTGTCGAAGCGGTAGAGCATCATCACTTGGTCGAATGAGGTATTCGGTTTGTAGCGGTGTTGCTCCTTGGGTGTCTGTAATAACGGATACATGTAGGCTGACAGGCGGTAACAGCCTATATACTCGAGATAACTTTCAGCCTTTGTCGTATCTGCAATAGTCAAGCCTCGTGACTGCAAAAGACAGACAAGGTCGTGCGCATTGGTGTAGGGCTTCTGGAATGGGATTCTTCGCATAGCGAAGCGACTACGTCGGTTACTGTTGCTCATTGTATAAAAATAAAACGACCCGCACATTTGAGCATCGTGGAGAGGCTTGGCGGGTTCTAGTGATGCAAAGGTACTGCTTTTCTCTGAAATAGCCAAACAATTTAAGGGAAAATGTTGTTTTGCAGCGTGATTTTATGTCTTTTTTGCAGTTATCGCTAAAAAGCAATCGACTTACAGCCCTGCCGACTATGGTGCTTAATCATTCGCTCACGAAGTCGAAGGCGCGGTTAAGGATTTCGTTGTAGGGTTGCGTGCGCTGGAGGTCGGCGAGGGCGTGGTCGAGGAAGGCCTTGGAGAGCACTTCGCGGCGCGTCACGGGCTTGTATATCTCGTAACTCTTCAGACGGTAATACTGGCTGAACTCGTCCTCCTCGCTGAAGCCGCGCGGCATCTTCCGGAGCGCCGTGTCCCAGGCGGGCTGGAAGTCGGCACAGCGTTGCAGGGCCTCGTGGAACTGACTGCCTTGGAGCATGATGTCCTCGCGGATGCTGGCCACGACCTCCTTCGTGGGGTTGTAGAGGCCGGAACAGATGAAGAAGGTGTCGGTGGAGGGCTCCAGGTGGATGTAATAGCCCGCCATGCCCGACTTCTTGCCCCGGGGGCAGACGTACACGCCCATGTGCCACTTGTAGGGCCGCTTGTCGTCGGTGAAACGTACATCGCGGTAGATGCGGTAGGTGATGTCCTTCAGCCCCAGGTTCTTCACGCGCGGGTCGAACTGCTCCACGCCGTGCAGGAAACGCAGGGCGAAGTCGTCGAAACGCTGCTTCACGTCCAAGTACTCCGCCTTGTGCGCATCGAACCAAGGCTTATTGTTATTCTCCGCCAGGCGGGTCAGGAAATCGAGTATCTGTTTCATTGTATCTGCGGTAATAATCGTCCGTTTTTCATAAATCCATCGTGCAAAAGTAAGAAATTATTTCCTGATTTCAAAAGTTTTCGTACCTTTGTGTCAACAAAACGCAGAGATATGCAAGCAATGATTTTTGCCGCAGGCCTGGGGACACGCCTGCAACCGCTGACGAACGACCGGCCGAAGGCGCTGGTGGAGGTGGCCGGACGGCCGCTGCTGGAACACGTGATTCGGAAACTGAAGCGGCAGGGATTCCAGCACCTGGTGGTGAACGTACATCACTTCGGAGAGCAGATTATCGATTTCCTGCGCCGGAACGATAACTTCGGGCTGGACATCCGCGTGAGCGACGAGCGCGACCTGCTGCTGAACACGGGGGGGGGCATCAAACGGGCGCTGCCCCTGTTCGACCCCGCGCGGCCCATCCTCATCCACAACGTGGACATCGCCAGCGACGCCGACCTGGCCGCCCTGTACCACGAGGCGGAAGGGATGAGCCCGGAGTGCGGCGCTCTGCTGGCGACCAACCGGCGACAGACGAGCCGCTTCCTGCTCTTCAACCGTGAAGGGCTGTTGCGCGGTTGGCTGAACGAACGACCGGAGGGCAACGTGGGCAAGGCGATGGGGCCGGAGCCCATCGACGAACTGGAACGGTTGCCGTTCACGGGCATCCACGTCGTGACGCCCGGCATCTACGAGGCGCTGGCGGCATACCCCGGCGAGGTGTTCTCCATCATCGACTTCTACCTGTCGGCCTGCATGCAGCACCCGATAAAACAATGCAGCCTACCCGACGGATGCCGATGGGTAGACTGCGGTAAAGTGGAAGCCCTGGAGCGGGCCAGGGAGATTCTGGGATAGACTATCTAGAAAATCTAGACTATCTAGAACATCTAGAACATCTAGGCCATATACGGAACCTTGACGCAAACCTTGCGCACAGGCTGGGACTCTTCGCCCACGGCCATGCAGGGCATGTGGGCGTCGGAGGGATAGAGCACCAGATAACTGTCGGGGGCCACACGCACGCGACGGGCATTGTCGGCAGATGCGAAGAGAATGCAGTCCTTCTCTACGTCGAACTCGCCCAGCGGGTCGACGCCGTCCTCCTTCAGGGCCACAAAGACAATTTCCTCGCCACGGGCCAGCAGTTGCACGTCGATGTAGCGGCGATGCAGTTCGTACTTCGACTGGAGGCGGGTCTCGTACTCGGCCACGTTGGCGTAGGCCCCCTCCCCTATCTCGTTGCGGCCCAGAGGCAGGGCGTTGAGGTCGGTCGTCTGCAGCCACTCGGCCACGGCCTGCCATAGTTTGGGACACTTCTCGATTTGTTCGTCGAGTTTTGCTAAATCATTCTCTTTTGCCAGCGGCAACGTGCGCCACAGGGCTTTGATGTCTTCGGTATTCATAAGGTTACTTCAATTCTTCAATTCTTCAATTTTTCAATTCTTCAATTCTTCACAGTTTCCAGAACCGGTGGGTGATGTCCTCAAGGTGCAGGTCATCCGCCACCTGATAGAAGCGCTGGTTGGTGGTGCGCATGTTCAGCGCACCGGCCGCCTCGTCGTAGGGGCCCAGTTTCAGGTAGTCGAAGTTGGGGAGTTCAATCTGCGTAGCCAGTTTGCCGCGTCCGCTGTACCAGGCCACCTTCACCTTGGAGTTTGCCTTCACCCAGCGGGCCAGCAGGTTTATCCCGGCAGGGTCCTGGTCGCCCCCCATGAAGCAGATGCAAGAGACACCGAAGTGCTGGTCCAACAGGGTGGACAGCACTTCGGGGGTCAGTTCCTGACCGACGTCCTCCCACAGATATTGGCTGTGACATCCCTTACACTGTATGGGGCAGCCGCTAATGCTTATGGCCAGGGTTATCTCGTCAGGAATTTCTGCAAATACTTCTTTTACATCGACGAATTTCATTATTCAAGGGGAGTTAAAAGGAAGTTAAAGAGGAGTTAAAGGGGAGTTAAAGGGACGATACATTGGCAGATAGATTCCATCCAGTCTAACACTATCGTCCTTTTAACTCCATGAGCGAAGCGAGTATAACTCCCTTTTAACTCCCCTTTAACTCCTTTTATAGGTTACAACTATACGTACGCTTGGCAGCCTCTATCTGGCGGTCCTTGCCGAAGGCGGGAATGGGACGCAGGTAACCGATGATGCGGGTGTACTGCGTGATGTTCGTGCTTCCACAGCAGGGGCACACCTCAACGGGTTTTTTGATGATGTGGCCGCAGTCCTCGCACTTCGAGTTGGGGATGTTGAAGGTGTAGTACGAGGTGCCGTTCTCGATGGCGAAGTCCATCAACTTCAGGTACTGCTCCTTCGAAAGGTGGTCCTGAAGGTTGCAGTGGAGGGCCGAACCGCCGTCGGTGAACTGGTAGGTCTGACGGCCGTGCAGGATGAACTTGTCCAGGACGCGAGTCTCGTCGTGCGCGTCGTAGAAGTAGGAGTTATAGAGGTTCTCGTTCTCGGGCACCCAGTAGCCGTCCTCCTTGTCCCAGCGGTAGTTCTTACCGCCCAGGCCCTCAGCAGGCACAACCTCGGAGTTGAACAGGAAGGGCTTCTTCTTGTCGTGGATGGAGTGGCGCTTGTTCTCCTCCTTGATGGTGCCGAGGATGAGTTGCAGGAACTTGATGTACTCGGGGTTGTTGTCCACCTTCAGTCCCAGGAAGCGTGCGGCCTCGTTCAAGCCGTTGATGCCGATGGTACTGTAGAGTTTGGAGATGTAGATGTAGCCGCCGTTGGAGGCTGCAAACATGCCGCGGTCCTCCATTTCGTAGAGCATGGTCTTGTAGGCGATGTGGTATTTGTAGACGCGCTCCAGGATGTTGCTCAGGTAGAGGCGCAGGAAGGCGTAGAAGTCGTGGTCGCCCTCGGTACCCTGTACGGTGCGCTTGGCGTCCTGCACGATGCGGTTGATGTTCAGCGTTATCACGTTGCACGAACCGGTCATCACGCCCGTCAGACCGCTGGTGGGGTTGAAGGTGTTCTCCGTCAGTTCGTTCTTCAGTCGGCAGCAGGAGGCCAGCGAGTCGGCGCTGTCCGAGATGTAGGTGAAGAAGGAGTGCCCCTCGGCGTACATCTCGGCGGTGAAGTCCTTGTAGTCCTTGTCGATGATGTCCTTCGTCTCGGGGTCGTAGACCATAGCCATTGTCTCCACGGGGAAAGTGAGCACCTGCTTCAGGCGCAGTTGGTTGAACCACTTCATGAACATGCGCTGCAGCGTGTCGACGGCCTTCCACTCGGGCTTGGTGCCGTCGGGATAGCAGAAGTCGGCAAAGAGCGACTGGAAATAGGTGTGGTCGTAGTAGGAGACGTTGGTGAAGGGGGACTGGTAGGAACGGTTGCCGGCGGGCTGGTTGATGCCCCAGATGAACTGCTTGAAGGCCTTCAGGATGTGGTCGCGCACGGTGCGCTTCTGCAGGCAACAGTCGGTGGTGGCCACGTCGTCGAGGTGGTCGTACCAGTGCTCGCCGAACTCGGCAATGATATAGTAATTGAGCACCACGAAGTATTCGCCAAAGGCGACGGCGCCCTTACACTGAGACGACAGGAGGAAGGTCAGGTTCGTAATCTGGCCGGAGAACGACTGCAGGTCGTTTGGCGGGCCGGGGGTGACACCGTCGATGTTGCCAACGCCCTCGGTCATCAGGGGATAGAGGCTGACGGCCATGCAGTACTGCTTCAGCACGGGGGTCGAAGCCTCGTCGTGCGTATAGATGATATGGTGGTTCAGGTCGGCCTCGTACTGCTTGGCCACTTCGGGGTACATCTGGTTCAGTTTGTCCTTCATGCGCTGGCGCTGGATGACGCGGTTGGTGGTCTTGTACACCTCGCCCTCCAGGTTGGCCACGTTCTTCATCGTGACGTTGGCGTTGGCGTCGGTCTCGCTGGCCGTGGCGGCGTTGTCGGCCGACTTGCTGTACTCGTTCATGTAGTCGATGCGCTCCTTGATGAAGCGTGCCTCGGCATGGGCCTGACGATACAGGATATATGACTTGGCTTCCTTGTAGTAGCCGTTCTGCATCAGGGCCATCTCCACGCGGTTCTGGATTTCCTCCACCGTGAAGCCGTCCCTGACGCTGATGCTCTCACTCAAGTCGGTAGCAACGCTCTTTATCTTCTCTTCGTCGAACGCCGACACCGACTGGAATGCCCCGATGATGGCATTCTTGATTTTGGCTCTGTTAAATTCCTCCTGCGAGCCGTCTCTCTTTATTACAATCATGACTTGATTTTGGTATTACATTAAGTTTCTTTTCACCTTACATTCCGGCCACGGCCGAAAAACGACTACAAAGTTAATAAACGTCAATGAATTATCCAAAACAAATCATTAAAAATAGTAAAGAAAAACAAAAGTTTTCCAAAACGAAATGCCAACTATCTAAACAATAAGTATTTAAGTAGTCGGCATTACACTAAAAGTTTTCCAAAAAGTTATTTCGCGTTGTAATTGCGTTTATTTCAGCAGACAACTTCCGACGCAGGTTACTGGTTGCGGAACAGCCACTTCGCATTGTCGCTTTCGGGGTCGTATTCGGCCAACGTCGGCGTGCTGCCGCCAACGGCATACAGCACCAGCGTTTTGTTCACGGCCGACTGTCCGGGAATACGTCTCAGGCTACCTCAACTGTATCCAGTCGACGTCCACGGCTTCGCCCTCACACACCACACACACGCCGCTCACACCCTTCGGCACGTAGGCCAGGGGAGCCGTCACGGTGAGCCAGCGGCCCCGATAGTCGCGGCGGAACTGCCCTTCGCCGGTGCACATCACCTTCACACGGGCCATCACGCGGCCCTTCGCATTGCGTTCGCGCACCGAAAACCCGGTATTTGCATCGGCCCGCACACGAGCCACGAGGTAGCCGTGCTGTATCATCGAGAAGTCCACATCGTCGTACTCCGCGCTACTCCCCTTCTTCGGCAGGCGTACGCTCCAGCCCCGGAAGGTGTCCAGTGTGTCGACGAAGGCGATGCTGCACCCCTTGTCCAACCGGCTGTAGCGGTCCACCTCTATGTGGTCGGTCGCCCGGGTCACGCCCACTCCGCGCAGGGTGGGCACAACCTCGCGAATCGTGCCGTCGGCATTGAAACGGAGTTTATCGATGCGTGCCGCACGCAGTTTGTCGAACGCGGGCGAATAGTCGTTGTGGTGATAGAAGAGATACCACTGCCCCTGGAACTCCACGATGCTGTGATGATTGGTCCAGCAGGCGACGGGCGACTCTGCCATGATGATTCCGCGGAACGTCCAGGGGCCCAGTGGGTTCCGGCTGGTGGCATAGGCCAGCGTTTCCGTTCCGTTTTCCTTACGCACCCACGGGAAGGTCAGGTAGTACAGTCCCTCGCGCTTGAAGGCATACGGTCCTTCCTTAAAGCCTTCGGGCAGTCCCTCCATCATCTGCGCCTCGCCGTCCAGTTCCTTCATGTTCCCCTTCAGCCGAGCCCCGCGCATGGGACCGCCGGCCCAGTAGATATAACTCTGCCCGTCGTCGTCGATGAGCACACAGGGGTCGATGCCCGTGACGCCTTCGATGGGCTTTTCCTCACACACGAAGGGGCCTTCGGGCCGATCGGCCGTAGCCACGCCAACGGCAAAGCCACGTCCCTCCCGTGGAGCCGAGGGGAAGTAGAAATAGTAGCGACCATCCTTGCAGACACAGTCGGGCGCCCACATCGAGTACGAGTCGGGCCGCACCCAGGGCACCTTGTTCTGGGTCACTATCACACCGTGGTCGGTCCAGTCGACCAGGTTGTCCGACGAAAACACATGGTAATCGGCCATACAGAACCAGTTCTGCCGGGCGCCCTCCGGTGCCGGGATGTCGTGGGAGGGATACAGGTACACACGGCCATTGAACACCCTCGCCGTCGGGTCGGCCGTAAACTGGTCGTGAATAATCGGGTTCTGCGCCGCCGTCCACAGCGGCAGACACAGGAGAAGACTTGCTACTGCACGTTTCATGAATATCCTTCTTGTTGATTTTGCATCGCAAAGTTACTGAAAAACATCGTATCCTCCGCGCGTTATTCCAATAAATACGCACCCATGAGACACAAGCGAAAGTAAACGAGACCCAACAAAGAATCAAAGGAACCCAGGACGACTGGAACGCAGACAATACAAAAACGTCCCCGAAAGGAGACGTCTCTGCGGTGCGTACGGGACTCGAACCCGTGACCCCATGCGTGACAGGCATGTATTCTAACCAAGCTGAACTAACGCACCAAAAAGGAAAATCATCTTGGCGGTGCGTACGGGACTCGAACCCGTGACCCCATGCGTGACAGGCATGTATTCTAACCAAGCTGAACTAACGCACCGTAAAGATTC
>JAFSXQ010000202.1 GCA_017444005.1 Bacteroidaceae bacterium
GCGCCGGGCACAGCGGAAGCCCACGCCACCACGCGCACCTGTGCCGTGATGGGGTAGCCCTCGTCGGTGGTGTTGTCGCCAACGACAACGCCCTCCACCGTGTATTCCGTACCGTACGGCAGACGGGCCTGCTGCTCCTCGATGCTGCGCAACGAGTTCGACCATCGCGTCTGTCGCCACTCCCCTCGCCCATCGCTGTACGTGACCCACACCTGCCAAGGCAGGACGGGAACCGTCCCCTCCGCCGCTTCGACGCGGATGGGCTCCACACGGCGGATAGAACGAGACTTTGAGTAACTGAGAGAATGAGATAATGAGAAAAGGAAGAAGAAGAGGAATAGTTTTTTCATAGGGGTATGGATTATAGGGTAATAGGAAGCCTAGGAAGACCTAGGGTTTCCTAGGATAGCCTAGGACAGTTTCAAAGATGACGTCCGATGCTCCGGCGTTGCTTGTGATGTAGTCGCGACAGACGAGACCACGCTGCTCGCGCAGGTTATGGTCGCTCGACACGCGGTCCATGACGGCATTGAACAGCGTCTGGCCCGTGATCTCGAAGCAACCGCCCATGCGCAAGAGGTCCTGCGCCTCGCGGAAGCCCTTGTTGTTGGGGCCAAACAAGACCGGGATGCCGTAGACAGCAGCCTCGGGCACGTTGTGGATGCCCACGCCGAAGCCACCCCCCACGTAGGCCACCTGGCCGTAACGATAGATGCTGGAGAGCAGACCAAAGCAGTTGATGATGAGGCAGTCGGACTGTCCAACACCGTCCTCCGTAGCCTCGGTGTAGCGCACGGCGGGGCGGCGGAGTTTCTGCTCTATCTGCCGCAGATGACTCTCATCGATGACGTGCGGTGCCAGGATGAGTTTCATGCCGGGATGGGCATTGAAATACGGAATGATGAGGTCTTCATCGGGCCCCCAACTACTGCCAGCCACAAGGACCATGCCGGCATCCCGACAGAAACGCTCCACCAGGGGCAACTCCTTCGCCTGCCGGGCAATGTCGATGACGCGGTCGAAACGGGTGTCTCCGACAATCGTCACATTATCCGTAAAGCCCTTGGCCGCCAGGAGTTCGCGGCTCTGCTCGTCCTGCACGAAGAAATAGGTCACATACTTCAGCGTATGCGCATACGGGCGGCCATACCACCGGAAGAAAATCTTGTTGGGGCGGAAGATGCTGCTGACGCTGTAGAACGGTATGCCATAGTGGTGGCAGGCCCACATGTAGTTCATCCAGAACTCATACTTGATGAAGAAAGCCATCTCGGGACGCACCAGACGGAAGAAGCGGTAGACGTTGCTGGGCGTATCGAAGGGCAGGTAGCAGACGATGTCGGCTCCGTCGTAGTTCTTCCGCACCTCATAGCCTGAGGGCGAGAAGAAGGTGAGCAGAATCTTGTATTCGGGATGCAGGCGACGGAAGCGCTCCATCAAGGGGCGCCCCTGCTCGAACTCGCCGAGCGAGGCTGCATGGAACCAGATGTAGCGCGCCTGCGGGTCGACGTGTTGCTTCAGCAGTTTGAACGTATTGCGCTGCCCCTTCAACAGGGTACGGGCCTTTTTATGAAAGGGGGCTACCAGCATGACCATCAACTGGTAGACGTATATGGCTATGGTGTAAAGCATTATCCCAGCGTTTCGATGGCGAATTGCATGCGGCGGAGGGTCTCCTCACGACCCAGGAAGGCAGCCAGTTCGTACATGTCGGGACCCTGTCCGGCACCCACCAGGCAGATGCGCCAGGGGTTCCAGGGACGGATGCCCGTCTGCTCGGTCCACGGGTCGATCACGGCCTTCTGACCTTCTACCGAGAAGTCGCTGATGGTGGCGAGTACCTGCATGAACTGCTCCATTTCGTCCTTCGTCGTCTCTTTCCAGTTCTTACGCACGAACTTATCCTCACGGTCGAACGCCGTAGGAGCCACGAAGAAGAATCGGGTCAGCGGCCACAGGTCGCTCACGAAACTCACGTTGCGCTTCTTCTTATTGCCTTCGCCGTCGGTGTACTCGATGACCTTCAGTTTCATCATGCGCACGACCTCGGCTTCCTTCTCCGGGGTCGATTCAATGCCCTCGGCCTTCAGTACCTTGTCGAATTCAGGCACCCAGGCCTCGTCGGGCTGCTGCAGGAGATACTGGTGGTTGAACCATGCGGCCTTCACGTAGTCGAACTTAGCACCGTTCTTCGAGCACTTCGAGAGGTCGAAGAGGCGAATCATCTCGTCCATCGTCATCATCTCCTGGTCGTTACCCGGGTTCCAGCCCAACAGGGCCAGGAAGTTGAGGACTGCCTGGGGCAGATACCCTTTTTCGCGATAGCCGCTGCTGGTTTCGCCGGACTTGGGGTCGTGCCACTCCAGGGGAAAGACGGGGAATCCGAGTTTGTCGCCATCGCGCTTCGACAGTTTACCGTTGCCAATGGGCTTCAGCAACAGAGGCAGATGGGCGAAGCGGGGCATGGTGTCCTGCCAGCCAAAGGCACGGTAGAGCAACACGTGCAGGGGGGCACTGGGCAGCCATTCCTCGCCACGAATCACGTGGCTGACCTCCATCAGATGGTCGTCGACGATGTTGGCCAGGTGATAGGTGGGCAGTTGATCGGCGCTCTTGTAGAGAACCTTGTCGTCCAGGATGCTTGAGTTGATGACCACGTCGCCGCGGATGAGGTCGTCGACGTGCACGTCCTCGCCCGGTTCGATGCGGAAGCGTACCACATACTCGTGACCCTCCTGAATCAGGCGGTCGACCTCCTCCTTGGGCATTGTCAGCGAGTTGCGCATCATGCCGCGTGTGCGGGCATCATACTGGAAGTTCTCCACCTCCTCGCGCTTGCGGTCCAGTTCCTCCTTGGTATCGAAGGCAATGTACGCCCGGCCGTTGTCGAGCAACTGCCGCACATACTTCTTATATATGTCCCTGCGTTCGCTCTGCCGGTAGGGACCGTACTGGCCGCCATACGAGACACCTTCGTCGAACTCGATGCCCAGCCAGCGGAAAGACTCTATGATGTAGTCCTCGGCTCCGGGCACCAGACGTGTGGAGTCGGTGTCCTCGATGCGGAAAATCATCTGACCGCCGTGCTGGCGGGCAAACAGGTAGTTGTACAAGGCAGTGCGCACACCGCCGATATGCAGGGGGCCCGTAGGGCTTGGGGCGAATCTCACCCGAACTTTTCTTTCGTTATCCATACTTTTTTGCTTTATTGACCGCAAAAATACGAAAAAATCCCTAATCTCTAATCCTTAATCTCTAATCTTTTTGTAAATTTGTACAAATTTACGTAACTATGAGCCGTTTCAACCACTACAACCGCATCACGACCCGCGGTTACATCTATCGAACTGTCTCCATCATCGTGGCTGCCGTCACGCTGGTATTCTTCATGCCACGGGGCCGCCAGATGAACCTCGATTTCAAGAAAGGGAACCCCTGGAAGTACGGTAACGTCATTGCCCGGGAGAACTTCCCCATACTGAAGGCCGACGAGGTGCTGCAGGCCGAACAGGACAGTCTGAGACAACTCTACCGACCCATCTTCGAACTGAACACGGAGAAGGGAACCCTACAGGCCGAGGCCTTCCTGAAGTACTTCGACAAGGAACTGCACGCCACCACGCCGACAACCTACCGCGCCTACATCGCCTCCCGGCTACGCCACGTCTACCAGACGGGCATCCTGGCGTCCGACGACTACAACCGCCTGCGCACGGAGAACATCAGCGGCATCATGGTATCGGTGCAGAACATGGGCAACACGATGGCCTTGGGCGACGTGTTCACGCCTCGCTCGGCCTACGAATACCTGGTCACCTCCACCGATTCTACACGATTCCAGCGCAGCATCCTGCAACGCTGCAACCTGAGCCGCTTCGTCGAGCCGAACCTCACCTACGACGACACGCGTTCGCAGTCGCAGTTCGAAAACATCGAGAAACAACTCGTACGCTACTCCGGACAGGTGCAGGCCGGACAGAAAATCATCGGACAGGGCGAGATTGTCACCGACGAGAAGTTCAACATCCTGCGCTCGATGCAGGCCCACATGGAGGAACACAAACAGTCGGCCAGCGAGCGTTTCAGCCAGATGGGCGGACAGTTGCTCTACGTCCTCATCCTGCTCACCTGCCTGGTGGTGTTCTTCAACCAGTTCCGCAGCGACTACCTGCAACGCTTCCGCACCTGCATGCTCATCAGCCTGCTCACCCTCGTCTTTCCGCTCATCACCTACGCCGTGGTGAAGAACAGTTTCCTCTCCGTCTACCTCATCCCCTACTGCCTGACGCCCATCTTCCTGCGCGTCTTCCTCGATTCGCGCACGGCTTTCATCACCCACGTCGTCAGCATCCTGCTCAGCGCCATCTGCGTCAGTCCCGCCAACGAGTTCATCGTGGTGCAACTGGTGGCCGGCATGGTGGCCATCTACGGCCTGCGCCAACTCTCGGAGCGCAGCGAACTGTTCCGTGCCGTGCTGCTCGTGACGGCGGCCTCGCTGCTCTGCCACCTGTGCTTCGAGTTGATACGCATGAGCGTCGTCAGCACCGAGGCTGAAAACTACGACTACGGCACCTACATCTACATTGCCATGAACGGCTTCCTGCTGCTCGTGAGTTACCTGCTGCTCATCCCCTTCGAGCGCTTGTTCAAGTTCACCAGCGCCGTCACGCTCATCGAACTGTCCAATACCAACAACGAGGTGCTGCGCCGACTCTCGGAGGAGGCTCCCGGCACCTTCCAGCACTCCATGCAAGTGGCCAACCTGGCCGCCGAGGTGGCCAACTCGCTGGGGGCCAAGAGCCAGTTGGTGCGCACCGGAGCCCTGTATCACGACATCGGCAAACTGGAGGCACCCGTCTTCTACACCGAGAACCAGAACGGGAAGAACCCGCACGACAACCTCTCGTACGTGAAGAGTGCGCAGATTATCATCAGCCACGTCAAGAACGGACTGCAACTGGCCGACAAGTACCAACTGCCCGACGTCATCCGCCAGTTCATCGCCACCCACCACGGCACCAGCAAGGCCCGGTACTTCTACGTGAAGTACAAGAACGAGAACCCGCTGCTGGAGATCGACGAGAAGTTCTTCACCTATCCCGGTCCCAACCCCACCACCATCGAGCAGGCCATACTGATGATGGCCGACTCGGTGGAGGCCGCCAGCCGCAGTCTGCCCGAGTACACCGAGGAGAGCATCGGTGCACTGGTAAACAAGATAGTGGACGCGCAGGTCAGCGAGGGCTACTTCGCCCACTGTCCCATCACCTTCCAGGACATCGCCACCGCCAAACAGGTGCTCATCCGCAAACTCATGACCATCTACCACACCCGCATCAGTTACCCGGAATTGAAGAATTGAAAACTCAAGAACTTAAAAACTTAAAAACTCAAAAACTTATAAACTCAAAAACTCATGAAAAAAGTATTCAAAAGCGCAATGCTCGTGCTCGCCATGCTGACCACGGGCTTAGTTACCACCAGTTGCGACAGCGAGACGCTGCAGCAGATTATCGGCATGCTGTTCAACACAGGCCAGACCTACACCTATTCGGGTTCGGCCACCAGCCAGTCGCTGACGGGCTCGTACAACAGTGGCGAGTGGCACTACGTCAACCAGAACCACGACACCCAACTCACCAACATGACGGTACAGTTGCAGAGCAGCACCACGGGTACGCTGACCCTGGCCCCCTACACCGACGGAGCCGTGACCGTGCAGCAGATCACCATCTACAACCTGGCCATGACGGCCGCTGCCGACCAGTCGTACACCAGCCTCAGCATCGGTGAGAACAGCACCATCGACGGCACCATCCAGTACAACGGCGTCACCTACACCGCTGCCAACCTCTACATCGAGAAGGCACAGGCCACGTCGGGCAACATCAGTTTGAAGATGACGCTCTACTTCCAGGCCGCCAATACCGACGACTACCAGATGGCCATCAACCTGACCTACACCGGGGCAGCCGTCACCACGGCACAGTAAGCATCGGCTGACCCACAATTCACAAAAGCGCGGCTACGCGTCAGAGCCTCTTCTCCAGCCACAGTTGGAAGAAGCGGTCGTATATGCTGTAGACATTGTCTTCCTGGGTGATGAAGTCCTTCTCCAACAATCCCTTGACAGCAGAAACCACTGAACTGGCTGAGGGCAGGTGATATTTGTGGACAAACTTGCTACCCGAAATACTCTTCACCTGCCCCTCGGCTGCAATCGCCAGAAAGACGTTGCGCTGCTTCTCGGGCATCTGGCGCAGCAGTTCACTGTAGTAGGCCGATGACAACTGCAGATAGGTGTCTATGGCCTTGTCTATCATGTCCGTGGTGCATGCCTCACCCCTGGGTGTCAGCATGTAGAGCATGTTCATGATACGTTGCACATTGGCCGTGATGCCCTCGAAACGCCGATAAACAGATGCAACCACCTCATAAGTTATTCTCCGGGCACCGTTCTTGGCAAACTGCGGTTCGGCAAACGCCCAGTAACGGTCCAGGGGGATAGCCCCCAGGCTCATGGGCACCACCGACTGATAGAAGGGGCGCGCAGGAGACAGGAACATCTCGCTCATCAGGTGGCGCTGCGAACCGGCAAAGATGAAGTTGGCATTCGGGCACTGCTGTATCTGCGTACGCAGCGCCGCCTCCACGTTCTGATTGTCATTATAGTAGAGAATCTGCTGAAACTCGTCAATCGCCACCAGACAATGCTTGTCCGCTGTGCGCAGGTATGCAAATATCTCGTCAAGGGTCGTCTGCGGAGGCACCATTGCCCCAATGCCCAATCCCCACACCGGATTGCCATTGATGTCGAACGATATTTCCGAACGCACCGACAGCAACACGTTCAGAAAACCCTCCCATGCCCGGCGTCCTTTGGGCTTTAAGGCATCGAGGATGGACTTGCCAAACACGCTCACGAAGTCGCGAAACGAGTTGGTGGCATAGATGTCGATGAGGAAGCAGTAATAGTCCTCCCCCATTCCATCCTGCTGAAAACAGTGCTTCACCAAATCGGTCTTGCCCACACGACGCGGCGACATCAGTGCCACATTGTTGCCGTTGGTCAGTAGGCCGGTGAGCATTGCCGTTTCGTCTACGCGGTCACAGAAATACTCTGGTCCGGCATAGCCGTTAGTCACAAAGGGATTGTCAATCATCTCTATCCGAATTTTGCCCCAAAGGTAATGCTTTTGTCATTAATATCAAAAAATAATTATCAAAAAATAATAAAAACGTACCGTATTGCTCCCACGCATACCACACACAAGGGGGGCGCTCCATGCGAGCGCCCCCCTTTGTCGTATATCAGAGTTTATGTCTGTACCTTCCGGCTTAGAACTCAAGTTCGTCCCA
>JAFSXQ010000203.1 GCA_017444005.1 Bacteroidaceae bacterium
CTAATTTATTTACCAATTAAATTCACAAACAATGGCAAAGTTTATTCAAGAGTTCAAGGACTTCGCAATGCGCGGAAATGTGTTGGACATGGCAGTCGGTGTCATCATCGGCGGTGCCTTTGGTAAGATTGTAAGTTCGCTGGTTGACGACGTGCTGATGCCTGCCATCGGCATGCTGACGGGCAATGTCGACTTCACCGGCCTGGTAGCCAAGATCGGCGACGGCGAAGGTGCTGCCGTGCTCAAGTACGGCCAGTTCATCCAGAACGTCATCGACTTCCTCATCGTGGCCTTCTGCGTATTCCTGATGATTAAGGGCATCTCCAAGTTGACTGCCAAAAAGGAAGAACCCGCTCCCGAAGAGCCCGCTGCACCTGCCGGCCCCACACAGGAAGAGTTGCTCGCCGAGATTCGCGACCTGCTGGCCAAGAAGTAAGTAAGTCCGAATATCGCGATGCCGAAATATCGAAAAATCGCGATGCCGAAATATCGCAGTCTCGAAATATCGAAATATCGAAAAATCGAAAAAACTCAAAAACTATGAAGAAGTATTTAGCAGAATGCGTAGGTACGTTCGTACTTACCTTCCTGGGCTGCGGCACAGCCGTCGCCCTGGGTTGTGGCAGTGACACAGCCGCCATCGTGGGCACCGCCCTGGCTTTCGGTCTTGCAGTTGTGGCTATGGCCTACACCATCGGTGGCATCTCGGGTTGCCACATCAATCCCGCCATCACGCTGGGTTGTCTCCTGACGAAGCGCATCTCGGCCAAGGACGCCTGCGGCTATATGGTATTCCAGACCATCGGCGCCATCGTGGCTGCCGCCCTGCTGTATGCGGTTGTCAGCACGGCTGGTGCAGACGCCGTCATCACCACATCAACGGGTGCAAACGCCTGCTCCTATGGTGTCTGCAATGGTCTGCTGGTGGAGATTGCACTCACTTGCATCTTCGTGCTCGTAGTGCTGGGCACCACCGATGAGAAGAAGGGCGCCGGCGCGTTTGCCGGTTTGGCCATCGGCCTGAGCCTCGTTCTCATCCACCTCGTGGGCATCCACTTCACGGGCACCTCGGTCAATCCCGCCCGTTCCATCGGTCCCGCTCTGTTCCAGGGTGGTCAGGCCCTGCAGGAATTGTGGGTGTTCATCGTCGGCCCGTTCGTAGGTGCCGCCCTGGCCGCCTGCATCTGGTGCGCCATTGGCTGCGAGAAGTGCGAAAAGTGTAACAAATAAATTCTACATAAACAAAGAAATGAAAAAGATTCTGACTATGGCGCTGGCCCTCATCGTGGCCGGCAATGCAATGGCACTGGACAATGTGCCTGAGAGTGGTTTCTCGTGGGTAGGTTTCGCAGGTATGACCGTCAGCAACCTGAAAGGCGGCAACCTCGACCCGAAGATGGGTGTCACCTTCGGCGTGAAGATGGATTACATGCTTCCCAGCGCATACGGCACCTATCTCACCGCAGGCGTCGACTGGATTCACAAGGGCGCACGCGACACCTATCCTACCGTGTTCAACGACAACGGCAATGCCGTAAATACCGATGTAACCTACAAGGTTCAGGCTCACTATCTTGAAATCCCCATCCGCGTGGGTTATCGCTACAACATCAGCGAGAAGTTGGGCGTTTTTGCTGAGGTCGGCCCCTACTTCGCCATTGGCGTTACGGGCAAGGGCAAACTGAAATACGAAGACTATCCCGATGACAGTTTCATGTGGTTTGGCAAGAAGTTCGCCTGGGGCAACATGAAGGGCATACAGCGCTTCGACTGTGGCATGGGCCTTCGCGTAGGTGCCGAATATAAGAACATGTATTCGCTGAATCTCGGTTACGACTGGGGCATCACCGACATGTACACCGACGACTACCGCACTGCCTTCAAGGCTGCCAATGGTGTTTCTCTGTCGAAGATGAAGAACCGCAGTTTTGTGGCCACCATCGGTTTCCGCTTCTGATTCAGGCCCGAACCGCAAAAAGAAGGCTCCGCAGCAGCAATGCTACGGAGCCTTCTTTTATACCGCCCTTTGCAATTTTCAACTTTTATTCGTACCTTTAAGCGATGCTTTTAGGTACTCTCGTTCGGGAATAAGCAAATAAATTTGCAATTCCGCTCACTTATTCGTACCTTTGCAGGCGAAATTAAAAATTCTCTTATGTTTGAAAACCTAAGCGAAAGACTGGAACGGTCTTTTAAGATACTGAAAGGCGAAGGCCGCATCACCGAAATCAACGTGGCCGAGACGCTGAAAGACGTGCGCCGCGCCCTGCTTGACGCCGACGTTAACTACAAGGTGGCCAAGACGTTCACCGACTCCGTGAAGCAGAAGGCCCTGGGACAGAACGTGCTGACAGCCGTCAAGCCCAGTCAACTGATGGTGAAGATTGTGCACGACGAACTGGCCCAATTGATGGGCGGTGAGACCGTGGAACTGAACCTGCCCGGACGAACGGGCGCCCCCAGCATCATCCTGATGGCAGGTCTGAACGGTTCGGGTAAGACGACGTTCTCGGGCAAACTGGCCAAGATGCTGAAGGAAAAGCAGTTCAAAAAGCCCCTGCTGGCCGCCTGCGACACCTTCCGCCCCGCGGCTATGGAGCAGTTGCGCGTGCTGGGCGAACAGATAGACGTGCCCGTTTACATCGAAGCCGGTGCCACCGACCCCGTACAGGTGGCCCTGCATGCCATCAACGAAGCCCGGCAGCGGGCCAACGACGTGGTCATCGTCGACACCGCCGGCCGTCTGGCCATCGACGAGGAACTGATGCAGCAGATTCAGGACATCCGCGACGCCATCCATCCCCACGAGATTCTGTTCGTTGTGTATGCCATGACCGGTAAGGACGCCGTGAACACCGCCAAGGAGTTAAACGACCGATTGGACTACACGGGCGTCGTGCTGACCAAACTCGACGGCGACACCCGAGGCGGTGCTGCACTCTCGATTCGCTCCGTCGTGAACAAACCCATCAAGTTCGTCGGCACGGGCGAGAAGATGGAGGCCATCAGCCCCTTCCATCCGGCACGTATGGCCGACCGCATCCTGGGCATGGGCGACATCGTCAGCCTCGTGGAGAAGGCCCAGGAGCAGTACGACGAGAAGGAAGCCCGCCGACTGGAGCAGCGCATCAAGAAGAACCAGTTCGACTTCAACGACTTCTACGCCCAGATACAGCAGATAAAGAAGATGGGCAACATCAAGGACCTAGCCTCCATGATTCCCGGTGTGGGCAAGGCTCTGAAGGACATCGACATCGACGACAACGCCTTCAAGGGCATCGAGGCCATCATCCTCTCCATGACCCCCAAGGAGCGCGAGAACCCCGGTCTGCTAAACACCAGCCGCCGCACGCGCATCGCCAAGGGCAGCGGCACGAACATCCAGGAGGTGAACCGCCTCATCAAACAGTTCGACCAGACGCGCAAAATGATGAAGATGGTCACCGGCGCCAACATGAAGGGCATGATGCGCAACATGCCGCCCATGCCCGGCAGAAGGCCGAAATAAAGCCTCATCGCCACTTCGAAATCCCGAAATCCCGAAACATCGTCACTTCGAAATCCCGAAATATCGAAATCCTGAAACCCCGCCCCCACTATGACTCTCATCGACGGAAAGGCCACGGCGGCCACGATTAAAGCCGAGATAAAACAAGAAGTAGAGAACATCGTCGCCCAGGGTGGCCGTCGCCCCCACCTGGCCGCCATCCTGGTGGGCCACGACGGAGGCAGCGAGACCTATGTGAAGAACAAGGTGCTGGCCTGCGAGGCTTGCGGCTTCGAAAGCACGCTGCTGCGCTTCGAGGACGACATCACGGAGGAGGAACTGCTGGCCTGCGTGTCGCGACTGAACGACGACCCTGAAGTCGACGGATTCATCGTCCAGTTGCCCCTGCCCCGCCACATCAACGAGCAGCGCGTCATCGAGGCCATCGACTACCGCAAGGACGTCGACGGTTTCCATCCTATCAACGTCGGTCGCATGGCCATCGGTCTGCCCTGCTTCATCTCGGCCACGCCGCTGGGCATACTGACCCTGCTCCAGCACTACAACGTGCCCACCCGCGGCAAGAAGTGCGTCATCCTGGGCCGCTCGAACATCGTCGGCAAGCCTATGGCACAGTTGATGATGCAGAAGCAGTGGGGCGACGCCACCGTCACCGTCTGCCACAGCCGCAGCGAGACCTTGAAAGAGGAGTGCCGCCAGGCCGACATCCTCATTGCCGCCATCGGTCAGCCCGGCTTCGTCACGGCTGATATGGTGAAGGAAGGGGCCGCCGTCATCGACGTAGGCACCACCCGCGTGCCCGACCCTACCCGCAAGTCGGGCTTCCGCCTCTCCGGCGACGTCCGCTTCGACGAGGTGGCTCCCCGGTGCTCGTTCATCACCCCCGTACCCGGCGGCGTGGGCCCCATGACCATCTGCATGCTCATGCTCAACACCCTGTCGGCGGCCAAAAAGGAGTTTTATCAATAAAAATTGCATGAAAGACGAAAATTTTCAACGTTCAATTTTCAACTTTCAATTTATTTTTGTACCTTTGCACTCGCAAATGAGGGAACACCCCTTACATGGTGCCTATAGTTCAGTTGGTTAGAGCGTCAGATTGTGGTTCTGAATGTCGTCGGTTCGAGTCCGACTAGGCACCCCAACGACACAGCAGCGGGAAGTCAATAACAGACTTCCCGTTACTTTTTACAGATTTGTAAACAAAACCAAAATGTAAAACGATGAAACACTACATGTTGATGCTGGGTCTCATGGCCAGCAGTATGCTAACAACGGTGGCACAGCCGCTGCAGACACGAGTAATTGACGAGGGCGGAACTGGTATGTTCAAGGCCGTCGCCGTCCAGGAACAGGCAATGAAGGACTTCGTCGTCTACCGCCCGAAGGACCTCCTGCACGCCCACGCCCGTCAAGGAGCACTGCCCGTGCTGATCTTCGGCAACGGCGGATGCGCCGACACCAGCGTGGGCTACGAACGGATGCTGACCGAAGTGGCCTCGCACGGCTACATCGTGGTGGCCATTGGTGAAATGCAGAACTACCTCAACGAGAGAGCCACGGGACAGACGGAGTCCTCGGAACTGATGCGCGGCCTGGACCTGATGCTCCAGTTGAACCGCACGAAGGGCACCGACTACTATCGCTTCATCGACACCACGCGCATTGCCGCCGCCGGCCATTCGTGCGGCGGTGCCCAGGTGCTCTACAATGCCGGCGACCCCAGACTGAAGACCTACCTCATACTGAACGCAGGCATGGGCGACATGGAAATGGCGGGCGCCAGCCGTGCCTCGCTGCCTCGCCTGCACGCGCCTATACTATATATTGTAGGCGGCCCCAGCGACGTGGCTTTCACGAATGCGCAGAAGGACTACGACCGCATCGCCCATGTACCCGTCTGTCTGGCCAACCACCCGGCATCGGGACACGGCGGGACCTACGGCCAGCCATACGGCGGCGACTACGGTCGGCTGGTGCTCGACTGGCTCGACTGGCACCTGAAGGGTCGGCAGGAGAAGGCCAAGACCTTCCTCACCGAGAAGCCCGAAGGCTACGATGGTTGGGAACTGAAGGCCAAGAACTTCATTGACTTCCGCAACGTCCGCAGCCTATGGATAGAGAACGGCGACCGCCAGATTTACGGTGTGCTGAACCGCCCCGTGCAAGCCGAGGGCCGTATGCCCATCGCCATCGTCAGTCACGGATTCAACGGCACCCACCACTTCGCCCAGGACTACTTCGGACCACTGGCCGAACTCGGCTGGATGACCTATACCTTCGACTTCCCCTGCGGTTCGGTGAACAGCCGCAGCGATTCGAACACGATGAACATGTCCATCCTCGACGAACGGAGCGACCTGCGTGCCATCGTCAACTACTTCCGCCGCCAGCCCTACGTCGACCCCAATCGCATCATGCTCATCGGCGAGAGCCAGGGCGGACTCGTCTCGGCACTCACTGCAGCACAGATGAACAAGGAGGTCAGCCACCTGGTGCTCATCTATCCCGCCCTCTGCATCCCCGACAACTGGAACTCGCGCTATCCTCGTCTCACGGACATCCCCGACACCACACGCCTGTGGAACGTGCCGATGGGACGCCGCTTCTTCGAGGAACTGCACGGCATGGATGCCTTTCGCACGATGAAGAAGTTCCAGCACCCCGTGCTCATCATCCAGGGCGATGCCGACCAGGTGGTGTCGATGGAGGATTCGCGCCGCGCCGCCAAGACTTACAAGAACGCCCGCTTGCACGTCATCCCCGGTGCTGGCCACGGTTTCCGTCCCAAGGAGCGACAGGAGGCTACCGAGCAAGTCCGGCAGTTCATAAATGCCACGAAATAAAGTGCTCTGCGAAATACATTCAAGTGCAATGTAAAATAGGTGTTTGATGATTCTTTTTCGTCAGGGAAGTTACAAATAGTCGGGGAAAAGTGAAACTTTTTGGAATATTTTGCGTATCTTCGCAGTCGGAAACCTAATAATCACATACAAATATGAAACGCATTGCATTGTTCATTTTCTCATTTTCTCATTTTCTCGCCTCTGCAAGCGCGCAGTCCTATCCCATACAGCCCGTGCCGTTCACGAGCGTCAGCATCCAGCAGGAAACCTTCTGGGGACAGCGCCTCCAGGCCAGCCGCGACGTGACCATCCCCCTGGCCTTCTCGAAATGCGAGAGCGAGGGACGCTACAAGAACTTCGAGATTGCCGCCCGACAGTTGAAGGGCGAGGACACCAGCAACGTGAAGGTGAAGGGCTACTCGTTCGACGACACCGACCCGTACAAGACCATCGAGGGCGCCAGTTACCTGCTGCAGACCTATCCGGACAAGAAACTTAAGGCCTACATCGACTCTGTGCTGGTCATCATCGCCTCGGCGCAGGAGCCCGACGGCTACCTCTACACGGCGCGCACCATGAACCCGAAGCACCCGCACGAGTGGTCGGGCATGAAGCGCTGGGAGAAAGAGGAGGACCTGAGCCATGAACTGTACAACCTGGGCCACATGGTGGAGGCGGCCATCGCCCACTACCAGGCCACGGGCGAGCGCACGTTCCTCGACATTGCCATCCGCTATGCCGACTGCGTGTGCCGCGAGGTGGGGCCCAATCCCGGACAAGCCTGCGTGGTACCGGGCCATCAGATTCCCGAGATGGCACTGGCCAAACTGTACACCGTGACAGGCGACAAGAAGTATCTGGACGAGGCGAAGTTCCTGCTCGACTATCGCGGCAAGACGACCATCGTGCACGACTACTCACAGGCCCACAAGCCCGTCGTGGAGCAGGACGAGGCCGTGGGACATGCCGTGCGCGCCGCGTATATGTATAGCGGTATGGCCGACGTGGCTGCCCTGACGGGCGACTCGGCCTACATCCGCGCCATCGACCGCATCTGGGAGAACATCGTGGGCCGGAAGATGTACATCACCGGTGGCATCGGCAGCACCAGTAGCGGCGAAGCCTTCGGCCGCAACTACGAACTGCCCAACATGTCGGCCTACTGCGAGACGTGCGCCGCCATCGGTAATGTCTACGTCAACCACCGCCTGTTCCTGCTGCACGGCGAATCGAAGTACTACGATGTGCTGGAGCGCACGCTCTACAACGGCGTCCTGTCCGGCGTGTCTCTCGACGGCGGAGCCTTCTTCTACCCCAACCCGCTGGAGTCGATGGGCCAGCACCAGCGCCAGGCCTGGTTCGGCTGCGCCTGCTGCCCCTCGAACATCTGCCGCTTCATCCCCTCCGTGCCCGGCTACTTCTATCAGACGAAGGAGCGCGACCTCTACGTCAACCTATTCGGTGGCAACACGGCCCGGCTGAAGGTAGGTGGCAAGGACGTAAACCTGCGCCAGGAGACGCAGTACCCCTGGGACGGCGACATCCTGCTGACCATCACGAAGAACAAGGCCGGACAATTCCGCCTGCGCATCCGCATCCCCGGATGGGTGCAGAACCGCCCCGTGCCCAGCGACCTCTACGAGTATGCCGACACCAAGCGCCTCGGCTACTCCGTCAAGGTGAATGGCGAGGAAATGGTAAATGGTAAATTAGAGGATGGCTACCTGGGCATCGACCGCAAGTGGAAGCAGGGCGACCGCGTGGAGATTCACTTCGACATGGAGCCCCGGCTGGTGCGGGCACTGGAGCGCGTCCAGGCCGACCAAGGGCGCGTAGCCATTGAGCGCGGCCCACTGGTATACTGCGCCGAGTGGCCTGACAACGATTTCGAACTGGGCGGCATGCTGCTTAATCAAAAGCCTCAATTCACAATTCATAATTCACAATTCACAATTAAGGCTGCGCCCTTGTCGGTAGAACTGAAGACGATAGAAACCGACGCCCAGTTGCTGAACTTCGACGACAAGGGCAAACTGACGACGAAGGACGTGCGCCTGACGCTCATCCCCTACTATGCCTGGAACCACCGCGGGCCGGGCCGCATGATGGTGTGGCTGCCCCAGCAACTGCGCGCCACCTCGCCAGCCCTTCCTCCCTCGCTGGCCTCGCGCAGTCAGGTGAAGTCGAGCACCGTGACTCCCGCCCTGAGTGCCATTAACGACCGCCTGCTGCCAAAGAACGCCGAGGACAAGTCGGTGCCCTACTTCCACTGGTGGCCCAAGAACGGCGGAACGCAATGGCTGGAATACCAACTGCCCGAGCGCACACGGGTGAGTCAAGCCTCCGTCTACTGGTACGACGACGCGCCCTGGGGCGGTTGCCGCGTGCCCAAGGCCTGGCGCATCCTCTACCGCGAGGGTGGACAGTGGAAGCCCGTCTCCGGAGCCGACAACTACCCGACCCTGCGCGGCGCGCTCTGCACCGTACACTTCACCCCTGTGGAGACCGACGCCGTGCGTATGGAGATAGACCTGCCGGACGACAACTCCAGCGGTCTCTTCGAGTGGGAGATTGAGTGATTCTTAAAAATTAGAGATTAGGGCCGTGACTTTCCAGTTGCTGCCCTTTTCTTTTTTCAGGGTCAGGCGGTAGCGGGCATCGCCGATATGGCCGGGCTGACCAATGCTGTCCAGCAGCAGGGCATCGGAGACGTCCACGCTGACGATGGCCGAATCGCCATAGTCCTCCAGGTCATCGGTCTCCACCTCGGCCGACTGGTCGGCCAGCAAATCCAGGTCGGCCTGCGTCAACTGCGAGGCGCGCCAGCGCACCCTGTCCTGCACAGAGGGAGAGGCCAACGATGCGGCATCCTGAAAGCGGCAGTCAAGATAGGCCGACATGAACTGCTCGGCCACGCGCTCCGGCCCTCGCCGTTCGGCACACGAGGCAAGGGCGAGCAGAGCCACACAGGGGAAAAACAGAGTTCGTTTCATTCCATTCGACACTTATTTGCGACAAAGTTACAAATTAATCTCTAATCCCTAATCCCTAATCCAAATTTATTTCGTACTTTTGTGTCGAAAATAACAACCCAAATGATAAAATTCCTATGTTTGGGGAGTGGCAGCAGTGGGAACTGCTACTACCTCAAGACCGAAAAATGCAGCATACTGATAGACGCCGGAATACCCGTCCGCACGATTAAGAAGACGCTTCGCGACTACGGATTCTCGCTGGAGCAGGTCGACGGCATCTTCATCACCCACGACCATGCCGACCACATCAAGGCCGTCGGCCATCTGGCCAACGACTTCGGCAAACTCATCTATGCCACCGAGAAGGTGCACATCGGCATCAACAACAACTACTGCACCACCTCGAAAGTGACCGAACCGAGCCGTCGCTACGTCTACAAAGGCGAAACCTGCCAGATTGGCGACCTGCAGATAACCCCCTTCGAGGTCTCTCACGACAGCAGCGACTGCGTGGGCTACCGCATCCAACAGGGCGAACTCACCTTCTGTCTGGCCACCGACGTGGGCGAAGTCACCCCCACCGTTGCCGAAGCCATCGGCCAGGCCAACTACCTGGTGCTAGAGGCCAACCACGATGAGGAGATGTTGGCTCAGGGTCCCTACCCTGCTTATTTGAAAGGGCGTATCCGCAGCAACCGCGGACACCTCTCGAACCGCCAGTGTGCCGACGCCCTCGTCACCTACGCCTCGCCCGACATCCGCCACGTCTGGCTCTGCCACCTGAGCGAGGAAAACAACCATCCCGAACTGGCCCGCAAGACCGTCGAGGCCGTGTTGCGCAGTTACGGCCTTGTGGCTGGCGCCGATTTTCAGTTGACCATCCTCAACCGACAGACGCCGACCGGCACATTTGAACTGGAATGAGACGAGAACGAAACACTTTGGGACGGCTGATATAAAGGCGATTGGGGCATTTTTCGTAACTTTGCCGGCAAATAATCAAAACTTATCTGTATTATGGCAAAAAGAACGACACGCAGAGCCCTGCTTTTTCTGCTCTTCAACCTTCAAGTTTCATTCTTCAGTCTCGTCTGCGCCCAGAACCCCATCGTGCAGACCTGCTACACCACCGACCCGGCACCGCTGAACGTGGGCGACTCGGTGATGTACGTTTTCACGGGTCACGACGAGGACGGGGCCGACTTCTTCTGGATGCAGGAGTGGCGCCTCTACTCGACCCGCGACATGGTGAACTGGACCGACCTCGGTTCGCCCCTGGCTCTGGAAAGTTTCTCTTGGGCCGACGACCGCGCATGGGCCGCCCAGTGCATCGAGCGCAACGGCAAGTTCTATTGGTACATCTGCGCCCACTCGAAGTTGTCCGGCGGAATGGCCATCGGCGTGGCTGTGGCCGACCGCCCCGAAGGTCCTTGGCGCGACGCCCTGGGTCGTCCGCTCTACGAGAACGGGTCGTGGGACCACATCGACCCGACCGTATGGATTGACCAGCAGACGGGACAGGCCTGGCTGGCATGGGGCAATCCGCGCGTCTACATGCTTGAACTGGAACAGGATATGATTCACGCCAAGGGCGACGTCCACCTCATCGACATGACGGAGGAAGGCTTCGGCTCGCCCGTCATGAACAAGCGCGAGAAGGGCAAGAAGTATCGCGACTCGTACGTCGAAGGCCCCTGGCTGATGCAGCGCGGCGGCCGCTGGCTGCTGATGTATGCCGCAGGCGGAGTGCCCGAGCACATCGCCTATTCCTCGGCCGACAA
>JAFSXQ010000204.1 GCA_017444005.1 Bacteroidaceae bacterium
AATACGAACGAGACGGACAGACATTTAATCCGAGGAGCGATTACTTAACTATTTTGCAGGAATCGGTTGGGTGTACCGATGCTCTCCTTCGCCCACTTCATGGCGGCTTCCGTCGGGCAACTGAATAGTGGCTGTGCAACCCTTGGGCACGACGAAACGGAAATGGACGGAACCATCGCGCCGACGGCGATATTCCGAGACGATGGGACCGTGCGCCGTCCTGACGGAGGCAGAGAGTCGGTCGAGACCATCGGGCACGTATGGACAGAGGCAGATGTGGTCATAGGCCGTATCTGCCTGCTGTATGCCGGCCAGATAGGTGTAGAACCACTCCTCGATGTGGTCGAGCATACAGTGGTTCTGCGAGTAACGCATGTTCCAGAGTTCGGGCGTGGTGGTGCAGCCGTTCACGACGAAGTAGCCGTAACTGGGATAGTCGGTCTGACAGGCCATTTGCCAAACGATGTCGTTGTGGCCGTAGCGGGCCAATGCCATCAGAACGGGCTTCAGGCCGCACTCGCCCGTCTTCACCTTGTAGCCGTCGTTCGTGACCTTCTCCGCCAGACGGTCGGCAACGCCCTGCTGTTGGTCCGCATCGACAAGGCCATAGTAGAGGGGCATGGCCTGTTCTGCCTGATTGCCGTGAGCGTAGGTGGCAGTGGCGGCATCGAAGAAGCGAGTATTGAAGACCTTGCACGTCCGTTTGGCTTGCTCCGCAAAGCCTTGAGCGTCGGCCTCGTGTCCCGTCTCGCGAGCCATTTCCACCATCGCCTTTAATAAATAGTAGTAAGTACACGAGATGGTGAACTCCGGAGCGGTGGGGTGCTGCAGCCCGCTGGACTCCTGCCCCCAATCGCTGAGACGGCTGTACGAGGCGCCGGGCATCAGGTCGTCATGCGTGAGCGAGGTGTAATAGTCGATGAGCCGCTTCATGCCGTCGTAATATTGTTCCATGAGCGAGCGGTCGCCGTAGGTCTTCCACACGCGGTAAGGAATGAGGATGGCCGAACCGCCCCAGTTTGGGTCGTCGTCCCAGTCGGTGAAGAAATGAGGAACGGTGGAGGGCACCTTACCCCGTTTGGCTCCCTCATAGTAGGCCTGTGCATCGAAACAGTCACGAACTATCTTGTGACAGAGGCGACGGAAGTCGAAGTTCAGGGCGATGGAGTTGAACATCTGGTTGGGCACGTCGAGCCAGCCCATCTTCTCGCGCTGCGGGCAATCGGTGAAGACGTGGAAGAGTTGGCTTTCGATGGAGTTGCGGCAGATGCGGTGAATCTGGTTGATGAGTGTGTCGCTGGTTTCGAAGTGACCGACAGCATCGCAGCCCACCCTCATACGTAGGGCGCGGAACTGAGAGGCTTTGGGGACAGTAGTGAGGCCTGAGACCTGGAGGTAGCGGAAACCGTGGTACATGAATGTGGGCGACCAAGTGGCCTTGCCGTCCCGACCAAAGGTGTAGGTGTCGTAGACCACGATGGGCCCGCAATAGCACTCCTGTGCATTGACGGTACCGTCGGGATTCAACTGTTCGCTGGTCTGCAAGCGTAATGTCTGTCCTTTCCGCCCCTGAAGCGTGAACTCAAAGATGCCAGCGAAGTTCTGACCGAAGTCCACGACATAGTCGCCGTTGGGCAATGGTGCGACGGAGATGGCCTTCCATTGCTCCACCACGCGAATGGGTTCGTGCTCCTGCGGACGCAGTTGACCGATGGGACGCTGGTGTCCGGGATTGACCAAGAACTCTTCGATGGGAAGATTCGTTGTCGGATCGACACACTTGACCGGATGCCAATTTTCTATTTCCCATTTTCCAGGTTCAATCTCGCGCCGTGCGTCATAGTCCTCACCGCCCCACCAGTTGGCGGCTGTCCAAGGCGAAGGAGCCGTGCGCCAGTCGCTGTCTGTGGCTATCGTCTCCGTCAAGCCGTCGGTGTATTCCAGCCGCAGTTCGGCAATGAAGGCCGTGGTGCCGTTGTTGTGAATCTCCGGTTTCGTGTAACGACCGGAAGCCTGTCTGACATGAAACAAACCGCCCGCCAGGCAAGCCAGCAGACGGTTGGGGCCCTTGTGTACGAGGTGAGTAACATCGTAAGTGCAGTAGAGAACGGTCTGGTCCCATTGGCTCTCCCCCGGCTCCAATCGGTTCTCGCTTACGGACCGTCCGTTCAGCGTCAGCGTGAACACACCGAGTGCAGAGGCCTTCAGAGTGGCACGTCGAATCGGTTTCGTACAACGGAACTCACGCCCCAGATAAGGGATTTCATCCGCATCAACGCCCGTAATCCATTTCGCAGCAAAATCCGTAGCATTCTGAGCCGCAAGGTTTCCGATGCTGCATATCAGAAGCAGGACAATGCTCAATCGTTTCATAGGAATGCACTTTACTGCGCCAGTAGATAGGCCTTGAAGTCCCGGAAGTCGCGGGACATCGGGATGCTCTGCTTCGTGCCGCGCATGAAGGCGGCCAGGCGGTCGGGAATCGCGACGGGCTGGCCCGTGATGGCCTCGACGGTATCCCGGAATTTGGCGGGATGGGCGGTTTCGAGGAAGAAGCCTACCTCGCCGGGGCGCAGCCCCTCCTTCAGGGCACGATAGCCGCAGGCGCCGTGGGGGTCGAGTTGGTAGCCGGTGTCGCGGAGGCACTGGCGGATGGTGTCGGCAATCTGCTCGTCGGTGTACGTGGCGCCAGAGATGTCCTGCGCGATGGCCTCGTGGCTCTTGCCGTAGAGGTCGTAGATGCGGGCGAAGTTGCTGGGGTCGCCTACGTCCATCGCGTTGGCCAGCGTCTGCACGCTGGGGCGCGGCCGGTACTCGCCGGTCTGCAGGTACTGGTAGAAGACGTCGTTGCGGTTGTTGGCAGCGATGAAGCGCGAGACGGGCAGCCCCATGCGCTTGCCGAAGAGGGCGGAGCAGATGTTGCCGAAGTTGCCCGAGGGAACACAGCAGACAATCGGAGTTGAAAGTTGAAAGTTGAAAGTTGAA
>JAFSXQ010000205.1 GCA_017444005.1 Bacteroidaceae bacterium
CTAATTTGCTTAGTTGTTCTCAGGACGCAACTGGCGAACTACGGCTGCTGTGCGCCACATCTCGCTGTCACGCAGGGCGGCGAGTTCCTTCTCCAGCCCCTGACGATAGTCGGGCTTCGAGTTGCTGTCAATCGAGATCTGAGCCTCGTGACCGCTCTTCACGCTGGCATACAACTTCTCCACCACGGGCTTGATGGCATCGTGGAAGGGGCCCATCCAGTCGAGGGCGCCACGCTGTGCGGTGGTCGAGCAGTTGGCATACATCCAGTCCATACCCTTCTGCGCGAACAGGGGCATGAGGCTCTGCGTCAGTTCCTCAACGGTCTCGTTGAAGGCCTCGGAGGGCGTGTGGCCGTTCTCGCGCAGCACTTCGTACTGAGCCAGCAGCAGGCCCTGGATGGCACCCATCAAGGAGCCGCGCTCGCCGGTCAGGTCGCTGGTAGCCTCGCGCTGGAAGGTGGTCTCGAACAGATAGCCGGAGCCGATGCCGATGCCCAGGGCCAGTGTGCGCTCCAGGGCGCGGCCCGTGTAGTCTTGATAAACAGCATACGAACTGTTCAGGCCGCGGCCTTCGAGAAACATGGTGCGCAACGAGGTGCCGCTGCCCTTGGGGGCCACCATGATGACGTCGATGTCCTTGGGAGGAACACAGCCGGTGCGGTCGTTCCAGGTGATGGCGAAGCCGTGCGAGAAGTAGAGGGCCTTGCCGGGGGTGAGGTACTGCTTCAGTGTGGGCCATACGCTCATGACGGCTGCGTCGGACAGCAGGCACATGACGATGGTGCCCCGCTGGGCGGCCTCCTCGATGCTGAACAGCGTCTCGCCGGGAACCCAGCCGTCGCCGATGGCCTTCTCGAAGGTCTTGCCCTGACGCTGGCCAACGATGACGTTGAAGCCGTTGTCGCGCAGATTACAAGCCTGACCGGGACCCTGCACACCGTAACCGATGACGGCGATGGTCTCGTTCTTCAGCACCTCGCGTGCCTTCTCCAGTGGAAACTCTTCGCGGGTCATTACCTCTTCGATGACACCGCCAAAATTCATTTTTGCCATAGTTAATTAAGTTTTTTCGTTATTACGATATTACGATATTTCGATATTTCGATATCACGTTATTACGACATGCCGACATTCCGATGGTTCGCCGGGGGCGAAGCGCACCTTGGCCTGGCAGACGACTTCGCCGTCGCTGTCCGCTGTCACGTTCTTCCGCACCTCCACGTCCGTCTCGTCGGCATCCACCGCCTGCGTGTAGAACGACAGGCTGTCGCCCAGGTAACTCTCCGTCTTGTAGGCTATCTCGAAGCGCTGGAGCCGCTGGTCGCGGAAGCGCTCGATGGGGAACAGGTTGAGGATGTGCTCGATGTACTTGATGGAGTTGATGTGTCCGTTGATGTCCACGTCCGAGTAGTGCGTCGCGATGGTGCGCACCAACTGCGGGTCGCGGAAACGGAAGCGGCCGTGCCCGGCTATGGGACAATGGTTCTCTTCCTCGGGCACGACGTAGTTCAGTATGTCGCCGTCGTAGAGCGAGAGGAGGTCGCAGGGGCGGCGCGTCTCCATGTCTATCATGGCCCACACGCTGCGGGCGTAGCCGTAGGCCGTGCCGTCGGAGCGCAGGATGGCGAAGTTACGGTTCGTGAACAGTTTCATCACGCTCTCCACCCACGTCTGCACGGTGCCCTGCTCGTACTGGCGGGGCATGTCCTCCAGTTCTATCGAGAGTCGGCTGAGTACCCACGTGTGGCGCGTCTCGTTCAGGGCACCTATGCCCCACCCGCGGCGCTGGCTGTGGCGACCGGCGGCATTCAGCAGGTGGTTGCCCAGTATGCCCAGGAACATGCGGCCCGTCAGGTCGACATGGAAGGGTTCGACGTAGAAGGGGTAAGAGTCTATCTTCTCCATTTTCATTTTCTCATTCTCTCCATCTCCTCCAGATACTTATCCAGCCGCTCCTCGGTGCTCTTGGTCACGGCGATGCGGCCCGAGCGCACGAACTGCAAGACGACGCCCAACTGGTTCAGTTCGCTGAAGAGGTCGAGGATGTCCTTCGTCATTCCCTTCTTCTCCACGATGCTGTACGTGGGGTTCACCTCCACGATGCGGCCGCCGTGCAGGCGCACGATGCGCGAGACGTCGGGGTTTTCCAGCACCAGGGGGGTGCTGACCTTGATGAGGCAGGCCTCCAGGATGAAGAGTTCGTCGTCGGTGAAGTAGTGCGCCTGCAGGACGTCAATCTTCTTCTCTATCTGCTTCGTCAGCATCTTGGCCATCTCCTCGGTGCAGTTGCAGGTGATGGTGTACTTGTGCACGCCGGGGGTCGACGATGCACACACGTTCAGGCTCTCGATGTTCACCTGTCGGCGCGTGAACACGGCGGTTATCTGGTTCAGTATACCCGCGAAGTTCTCGCTATAGATGAGCATTGTATAGAATTTTGTCTCCATCCCACTTTCAATTTTCAATTTCCAACATCATCTCGTCCACGTTGGCACCCGGCGGTGTCATGGGCAGCACGTTGTCCTCCTCCTTCACGGCGCACTGCAGCAGGAAGGCGCCGGGCGTGACCAGCATCTCGCGGATGGCGTCGTCCAGGTCCTCGCGCTCCGTCACCGTACGGCTGGGGATGCCGTAGGACTTGGCTATGCCCTCGTAGTCGGGGTTAAGCATGGGGGTGAACGAGTACCGTTTGTTGAAGAACAGGTACTGCCACTGGCGCACGTTGCCCAGGAAGTTGTTGTTCAGCAGTATGATTTTCACCGGCGCACCCTGTTCCATGATGGTGCCCAGTTCCTGGATGGTCATCTGCAGACCGCCATCGCCCACGAACAGGCACACCGTGCGGTCCGGAGCGCCGAACGTGGCACCGATGGCTGCGGGCAGACCGAAGCCCATCGTGCCGCAACCGCCCGAGGTGACGACGCTGCGCCCCTCCGAGAACTGGAAGTAGCGGCAACCGAACATCTGGTTCTGACCGACGTCGGTCACCAGTACGGCGCGGTGCTCCGTGGCCTCGCTCACCCGGCGCACCACCTCGCCCATCAGCAGCGGGCCTTCCTGGGGATGTATGGCCGGTTCGATGACCTTCTCCGTCTCCTGCTTGCGGTAAGGGGCAAAGCCCTCCACCCAGGCGTCGTGGCGACGCTCCTGCATCAGGGCGGTCACGCGGGCCAGCGTCTGCTTGCAGTCGCCCACGACGGCCACGTCCACCGTCACGTTCTTGTTTATCTCGCTGGGGTCGATGTCGAAGTGTATCACCTTGGCCTGCCGGGCGTAGGTGTCGAGGTTACCCGTCACGCGGTCGTCGAAGCGCATGCCCACGGCGATGAGCAGGTCGCAACGGTTCGTCATCACGTTCGGCCCCAGGTTGCCGTGCATGCCTAGCATGCCCATGTTCAGCGGATGGTCGGTGGGCAGTGCCGACAGCCCCAGCAGGGTGCAGCCGGCAGGCATGCCGCCGCGCTCCAGGAACAGGCGCAACTCCTCGCGGGCATCGCCCAGTTCCACGCCCTGGCCCACCAGCACCAGCGGCCTTTCGCTCTGGTTAATCAGGTCGGCGGCCTGCTGTATCGTCTCGTCCGACGGTACGGGCACGGGCCGGTAACTGCGTATGAAGTCGACCTTGGCGGGTTCGTAGTCCACCAGGCCCGTCTGGGCATTGCGTGCAAAGTCCAGCACCACGGGGCCGGGACGTCCGCTCCGGGCGATGTAGAAGGCACGGCTGACGGCCCAGGCCACATCCTCGGCCCGGCGTATCTGGTAGGCCCACTTCGTGATGGGCTGCGTCACGCCGATGACGTCCACCTCCTGGAAGGCATCCGTGCCCAGCATGGCTGCGCCCACCTGGCCACAGACAACGACCATCGGTGTGGAGTCTATCATGGCATCAGCAATGCCGGTGATGGTGTTCATGGCACCCGGCCCACTTGTGGCCAGCACCACACCCACCCTGCCGCTCACACGGGCATAGCCCTGTGCGGCATGTGCAGCGCCCTGTTCATGGCGCACCAGTATGTGGTTCAGCGTCTTGCGATGGTCGTAGAGGGCATCGTACGTCGGCATGATGGCACCTCCAGGATAACCGAAGATGACGTCTACGCCCTCGGCTTCCAGGCTCCTCATCAGGGCCTCGGCGCCCGTAATCTTTTGCTTCATATTCTTTTTACCTTATTATTCACGTGCAAAGGTACGAAATTATTACGAAATACGAGGTATAAATTGCAAAATAATAACAAATCGATGCATAAAACGTCGAAATTCGATTAATATGAAATCATCCACAGCCCACATCGCCCAAGATTCTGCATCACGAATGGGACTCGCCAATGTTGCGCATCAGTCCCTCGTACTTGGCCCGTTTGACGGCAGAACCGCGGAAGAGTTCGCGATACTGATCCGGCGTGAGTCGCTTCCAGTCGGCAGGGGTCATGGCCAGCAGCGGAGGCGAGGGGCGGAAGTCCTGGACGGGCGAGGCGGAGGGACGGAAATGGGGACAGGCGCGCAGGCAGCGGTCGCAACCGTAGAAGCACTCGCGCAGATGACGACCCACGCCCTCGGGCAACGGGCCGCGGTGCTCGATGGTGAGGTACGACAGGCAGCGGCGAGCATCGAGGCCATCGTCGGAGAGGGCGCCCGTGGGACAGGCATCGAGGCAGCGGCGGCAATGGCCACAAGAAGCCCCTCTCCAACCTCTCCCCAAAGGGAAGAGGTTTTCCCCGTCCTCTACAGAAGATTCCTGGGCTGGTATGTGGCTGGTTAAGGGACGGTCGTAATGGTCGGCCTCGGCGGTTAGGAGGATTTCGGCCAGGAAGAAGGCGCTGCCCTCGCCGGGGATGATGAGTTGCGTGTGGCGACCTATCCAGCCCAGGCCGCAGCGCCAGGCCCAGTACTTTTCCATGACGGGAGCCGTGTCGACGCAGATACGGTACGCTAGTGAATTCACTCTTAATTCTTCACTTTTCAAATTCTCCACCAGCATTGCCAGGCGTTCGCGAACTACTTCGTGGTAATCGCGGCCCTGCGCGTAGAGGGCCAGTCCGGGCTGCGTAGGCTGGTCGCCGGGGTTATAACTCATGGCCAACGAAACGACGGTCTTGGCACCGGGCAAGAGCAGACGCGGATCGCGACGCAGGGCCAGGTGATTCTCGAGGTAGTGCATGTCGCCCTGACATCCCTCACGAAGCCAGCGCTCGTACCGGGCCATGAACTCGTCCGGCACAGGTTCGGCCGGTGCCAGCCCCACATGCGAAAAGCCGAGGCGAAGGGCCTCTTGGTTAATGAGTGAAGAGTGAAGAACGAAGAGTGAAGAATCTAAGTTACATTTGTCCACTTGCGAACAGTCTGATAGTAACTTAGATTCTTCACTCTTCACTCTTCGTTCTTCACTTTTCTTCAATCTTCCTAAACTCATAGCCTTGGTTCTGGAGCCACTGGAGGGCATCGGGCAACATCTGGCGGAGTTTGTCGATGCTCTTCAGCGAATCGTGGAAGGTGATGATGCTACCGGGTCGGGCATAGCGTTTGACATTGTCGAGCACGTCCTGGGCCGTGAGGCGACGGCTGTAGTCGCGGGTGACGAGGTCCCACATGACCACCTTGTAGCCGAAGATGCGCATGGTGCGATACTGCACGGCACGCATCCAGCCGTGAGGCGGGCGGAAGAGGCGCGGATGGCCAAGCACGTCGCCGGCCTTGTGCACATTGTAGAGATACTTCCAACTGCTCCAGCGCAGGCCGCCGATGTGGTTGTAGGTGTGGTTACCGATGGCGTGGCCCCGACGGCGCACCTCTTCCAGCAGGTCGGGATAGCGGCGGGCATTGTCGCCGACCATGAAGAAAGTGGCCTTGGCCCCGAAGCGGTCGAGGGTGTCGAGGACGAAAGGCGTGGCCTCGGGGATGGGGCCGTCGTCGAAGGTCAGGTAAACGGCACGCTCGCGATGGTCCATCCGCCACAAAGCGTGGGGATAGAGCCATCGGAGGAAACGCGCTGGTTGTTCAATCAGCATTATTTGTCGGAGATGTAAGACAGACCGGCGTAGTACTTCTGCAACTGCTGCTCGTAGTGGTCGGCCTGCTTCGAGTTGGAGGCGTGAAGCAGTTCGGTGGCCTCCTGCAGCATGAGGAAGTTGGAGCGGATGTCGTAACTCGATGCCTTAGCATAGTGGGCCGACTGCATGAAGTACCAATCGAGGTACTCGCACGAGGTCTGGGCCACGTAGCGGGCAATCTCCTCACCCTTCTTCTCCTTGCCCAGGGCAATCCAGGTGCGGGCGATGTCGAGTGAACCGCCCTGCCAGCCGTGAGGCACGGTGGAGGCCGGGATGACCTGTTCGGCCTTCTCCATCAACTTCAGGGCCTTGTCGTCCTTGCCCTCGCGCATGAGTTGCAGTCCGGCCTGGGCAAAGATGCGACGATGGGTGTAGCACATGCGCATTACCGTCTCGTCGAGATACAGGCCCGGCGTATCGAGACCGCCGAAGCGGAACTTGTTCATCAGGTTGTCGTACATCTTCTCGGCATCCACGGCGTGACCGCTCTTCTGCGTGTCGAAGGGAGTGATGCGGTCGGCCAGGCCCTCGCGGACGAAGTTCTTGCCCAGGTCGCCGTAGTTGCTCTGCCCGACGGTGATGGCCACGTAGAGGGGACGCTCCCAGTTGGAGCGGGCCAGCATCTCGTACATCATCAGTTCGCTCTTGTAGACAGTGCCGCGTCCCTTCAGCGAGAGGTGCATGACATCGGGGATGGAGTCGTCGGCAATCATCATGCCCGAACGGCGCACAGCCTCCTTGTCGACGGTGATGACGATGCTGTCGGTGGGGATAACCTGCAATTCGGGATTGTCGTTCAGTATCCAGCGGTCGATGATGTTGCGCAGTTCGTAGGGATTGTCGCCAAGGGCTTCACGCATGGCTTCGGGGTCGTCCTTGTAGTACTCCATCACCTGACGGATGGCATCGGGATAGACGCGGATGCCCTCGCGGGTGCCGGCCACGTACTGGATGCGCTTCCACGAGATGGGCAGCGACGGACTGTCGTAAGCCGGACGGCGCATCTGGTCGATGTACCAGTCGGTCTGCAGGTAAGAGAGGTTGCAGACGCGGGCGTCGGTGCGGAAGCCTTCGGTCTCCTGGGCGTACCAGAGGGGGAAGGTGTCGTTGTCGCCGTTGGTGAAGATGATGGGATTGTTCTCGGCCTGCAGGGTTTGCAGGTAGTTGTGACCGAAGTCGCGACAGGTGTAGCGGCCCGAACGGTCGTGGTCGTCCCACGTCTGGCTGGCCATCTGCACAGGCACCAGGATGCACACACTGGCCACGAGGGCACAGAGGATTTCCCGCTTCAGCAGGCGGTTCAGGAAATCGGCCAAGGCTGCTACGCCGAGACCTACCCAAATAGCATAGGCATAGAAGGAACCCGCGTAGGCGTAGTCGCGCTCGCGCGGCTGCATGGGCGTTTGATTAAGGTATACGACGATGGCAATACCCGTCATGAAGAACAGGAAGAAGACCACCCAGAACTGCTTGACGCCGTCATTAGCCGCTGCGCCGGAAGGTTCTCCCTTGGGGTTCTTATACACCTGCCAGAACAGACCGAGCAGACCGAGCAGCAGAGGCAGGGCATAGAAGACGTTGCGGCCCTTGTTCTCGCGCAGTTCGGTGGGCAACTTCGACTGGTCGCCCAGGCGCCAGTTGTCGAACCACGTGATGCCCGTCAGCCAGTTTCCGTGCTCCAGTTCGCCATTGCCCTGAAGGTCGTTCTGCCGACCGGCAAAGTTCCACATGAAGTAACGCCAGTACATGAAGTTCATCTGGTAGGACAGGAAGAAATAGAGGTTCTCGGCCATTGTGGGCATCTTGATTTGCTGGGTGCGACCCGCAATATTCGACTCCACGATATGACCCTTCACGCCGCCCATCCAGTCCTCGTAGGCCTGCTTGTGCTCGGGACGGTCGCTGTACATGCGGGGGAAGAGCATGTTCTGTCCGTATTTGTAGTCGAGGTTGTAGCGTAGGAGTTCGTAGCGGTCGGGCTCGTCGGGCGATGCCTTCTCCTTACGCTGATAGACCGGCGACTTCTTCGTGGATTCAGGCACCCAGTAGTCGCCCTCCACCTTCATCTTCACCTGCGAATTGTAGGCCGGTCCGTAGAGCAACGGGCGGTCGCCGTACTGCTCGCGGCTGAGGTAACTGCCCAGCGTGAAGATGTCCTCGGGAGAGTTCTGGTCCATCGGGGTGTTGGCCGTGGAGCGGATGACGATGACGGCATACGACGAGTAGCCGACCATAATCATGAGCATGCACAGCAGCGAGGTGTTCATGATGCGGGCGCTGACCAGATACTTCTCGTCCTGCTTGTAGTTGAGGGCAAAGACGAGGGCGGCAAGGGCGATAACTCCGATAATCAGGCTACTCCATCCATAGCCGTAGAAGGGTATACCCAGCAGGCCGATGCTGAGGGCATACGAAACGACCATCCGCAAGCGGTGGGGCTGGTCGCGATGGGTCTCGCGAATGGCCCACAGCACTGCCGTGATGGCAACGAGGATGTAGATGATGAGTCCCGTGTTGAAGGGCAGGCTGAGCGTGTTGACAAAGAAGAGTTCGAACCAGCCGCCCACCTTCACGATGCCCGGCACGATGCCATAGAGCACAACGGCTATCAGGGCAAAGGAGCACAGGAGGGCGATGATGGAGCCCTTGAGGTTGGCATTGGGGTACTTGCGATAGTAGAACACCAGCACGATGGCGGGCAGACAGAGCAGGTTCAGCAGGTGAACACCGATGCTGAGGCCCGTCAGGTAGGCAATGAGCACCAGCCAGCGGTCGCTGTGAGGCTCGTCGGCATGATCCTCCCACTTCAGCATCAGCCAGAAGACGAGGGCCGTGAACAGGCTACTGTAGGCATACACCTCACCCTCGACGGCCGAGAACCAGAACGTGTCGGAGAAGGTGTAGACGAGGGCACCGACCAAACCGCTGGCCTCAACGGTGATGAGTTGGCCCAGCGTGGTCACCTGGCCGCCCGTACCCACAAGTTTACGCGTCAGGTGCGTGATGCTCCAGAACAGGAACAGGATGCACAGGGCGCTAAACAGGGCCGACATCGTGTTGACCATGTAGGCCACCTTCGTGGGGTCGCTGGTCAGTTGGGTAAAGAGGTTACCCGTGAGCATGAAGAAGGGTGCGCCTGGCGGGTGACCGACTTCCAGTTTATAGGCTGTGGTGATGAACTCGGGGCAGTCCCAGAAACTCGCCGTGGGCTCGATGGTACTGCAATAGACGAACGCTGCAATGAGGAAGGTGACCCACCCCAGCACGTTGTCTATCAGTCTGAAATGCTTCATATTTTACGTTATTAATACTTATTTCGGGTACAAAGATACAAATAAATTATGGATTAGGGATTAGGGATTAGGGTTTATTTTGTATCTTTGCGCCGAAATTAAAAATAATTAACTACGAAAGACGTATGAAACACCAGTTACGCAGTGCTGTTTGCACGGAAGGAAGAAGAATGGCCGGCGCCCGCGCCCTGTGGGTGGCCAACGGCATGAAACGCGAGCAATTTGGCAAACCCATCATTGCCATCGTGAATTCGTTTACCCAGTTTGTACCCGGACACACCCATCTGCACGAGATCGGCCAAATAGTGAAGGCCGAGATCGAGGCCCTGGGCTGCTATGCCGCCGAGTTCAACACCATCGCCATCGACGACGGCATCGCGATGGGACACGACGGCATGCTCTACTCGCTGCCTTCGCGCGACATCATTGCCGACTCCGTAGAGTATATGGTCAACGCCCACAAGGCCGACGCTATGGTGTGCATCTCCAACTGCGACAAGGTGACGCCAGGCATGCTGATGGCTGCCATGCGACTGAACATACCCGCCGTCTTCGTGAGCGGCGGTCCGATGGAATCGCATAAACTGAACGGCGAAAACGCCGACCTCATCACGGCGATGATAAAGGGCGGCGACCCCACCGTCAGCGACGAGGAACTGGCCCGCGTGGAACAGATGGCCTGTCCGGGATGCGGTGCCTGCTCGGGCATGTTCACCGCTAACTCGATGAACTCGCTGACCGAAGCCATCGGCCTGTCGCTGCCCGGAAACGGAAGCATCCTGGCCACGCACAAGAACCGCATCCAACTCTTCAAGCAGGCCGCCCGGCTCATCGTCAAGAACGCCCTCGCCTACTACGAGGACGGCGACGAAAGCGTCCTGCCGCGCAGCATCGCCACCCGTCAGGCCTTCCTCAACGCGATGACGCTCGACATCGCTATGGGCGCCTCCACCAACACCGTGCTCCATCTACTGGCTGTGGCCCAGGAGGGCGGAGTGGACTTCAAGATGCAGGACATCGATATGCTGAGCCGCAAGGTGCCCTTCCTCTGCAAACTGGCCCCCAACTGGCAGAAGTACAGCATCCAGGAGGAGAACCGCGCCGGCGGCATCCTGGGCATCCTGGGCGAACTGGCGAAAGGCGACCTGCTGGACCTCTCCTGCCGGCGCGTCAACGGTGCCACGCTGGGCGAGGACATCCGTCGCTACTCGATAATTAATAATGAAGGATTAAAGGATAAGATTGACGGGGGACTGTCGCCGTGGGACATCTACAGTTGTGCCCCTAGCGGGAAGTTCTCGAACGTGATGGGCTCGCAGGACACACATTGGGAAACCCTCGACACCGACCGCGAGAACGGTTGCATACGCGACATCGAGCATGCCTACACCCGCGACGGCGGTATGGCCGTGCTCTTCGGCAACATTGCGCAGGACGGCTGCGTGGTGAAGACGGCCGGCGTGGCTCCCGAACTGTGGCACTTCGAAGGTCCGGCTGTCGTCTTCGACTCTCAGGAAGACGCCTGCGAGGGCATCCTGGGCGGACGGGTGAAGAAGGGCGACTGCGTGGTCATCACCCACGAAGGCCCCAAGGGCGGACCGGGCATGCAGGAGATGCTCTACCCCACCTCCTATATCAAGAGTATGCACATGGGCAAGGAGTGCGCCCTCATCACCGACGGACGCTTCTCCGGCGGCACCAGCGGTCTCAGCATCGGTCACATCTCGCCCGAGGCTGCCAACGGTGGCAACATCGGCAAGATTCAGGACGGCGACATCATCGTCATCGACATCCCCAGCCGCAGCATCAACGTCCGCCTCAGCGACGAGGAACTGGCCGCACGCCCGCAACAGCCGCTGCGCCGCAACCGCGTGGTTTCGAAGGCTCTGCGTGCCTACGCACAAAGCGTATCGTCGGCCGACAAGGGCGGTGTGCGCATCATAGATTGATGACCACGAAAGACAAAAGCGTAAGGAAGAAGATGATGAGCGAAAGCCACGTGCTGCGCAGCGCGAAGTAGTGCGCCGCCAACGGACTGACACTGAGCAGAAGCATGGGAAGGGCCGTTGCGGCATCGACCAAGATGCCATAGACGAGCAACAGCATGGACTGGAAGATGTAGACGTAGAACAGCATGCGCGTCTGGATTTTGTCACCGAAACTGTTCCGCATGTAATAGACCGACATCCACACGGCAAGGAAAGCCATCAGATAGAAAGCAAACATGGGAGGAGCCGGATGCAAGAAAGCACCGACTCCTCCCATGTTTATGCCGACAAGCCGGGCATGCCAGGCCAGCAAGGCCGTCGTGTCCTCCTGCACCAGTATCCAGCCCAGCCAGAACCAGAAGGGAAGCAGGCTTCCCATGAGTGCAGCGAACAGCACACGAACGGAAAAGGCTCGCATGAACACTATCAGATACCACACATAGAAAGGCACCAGAAACAGCATGTGCGGTACAAAGAGACTGCCCACGGACAGCATGAGGAACGTGTAAAAGACCAGCCCCACGGGTTCCGCGGCCTGATAGGTACGAAAGAGCAGGTGGTAACTGACGGCCAGGAAGAACGTGCCCAACAGGGCATAGTGGAAAGGATGGAAGGCCGGGATGCAGGCCGCAGCAAACAGCCACACCGAGGGCAGCATGCGGGTCTGCACGCGATAAAGTTGGTTGCGGTTGCCGGTTTCGAGCAACAGCAACGCTATGGTAATCACCAGCACGAGGCTGACGGCGTAGTCGTGGCTATAGCCCATCTGGGGCCACCACCACAGGAGCACGGCCATCAGCAGGCACGCAGGGAACGTGAGGATGCTGCGACTTATCCGGTTATGCAATCTTGTCCTTTCCAGCATTACAGGCTTTGCCGATTAGAGGTCCTGACCGATGTCGCGACGGTAGTACTTGCCTTCGAACTGAATCTGTTCAGCGCCTCGCATACTGCGGGCCAGCGCGTCGTCCTTGTTACTGCCGTAACTGCTGACGGCCAACACACGGCCGCCGTTGGTGACAAGCCTCTCTCCCGCCCCCTCCCCCAAGGGAAGGGGAGACATCGCTGTACCTGCATGGAAGATTATACTTCCACCTCCTTGCGAGGAGGGAAGGCTTATAGGTTTACCCTTCTCATACTTCTCGGGATAACCGCCACTGACGAGCATCACGCAGACGGCACAGCGCGGGTCGAACTCCACCGTGCGGCTGGCCAGCGTCTGGGTAGCCACGCCTTCCAGCAGGTCGACGAGGTCGCTCCGTAGGCGCAGCATCACCGTCTCCGTCTCGGGGTCGCCCATGCGGCAGTTGTATTCGATGACCTTGGGGTCGCCGCCGACGTTGATCAGACCAAAGAAGATGAAGCCCTTGTAGTCGATGCCTTCCTGGGCCAGTCCCTCCACCGTTGGGCGGATGATGCGGTCTTCCACCTTCTGCATCCATTCCTTTGTGGCAAACGATACGGGTGAAACCGAGCCCATGCCGCCGGTGTTCAGGCCCGTGTCGCCCTCACCGATACGCTTGTAGTCCTTGGCCTCGGGCAGAATCTTATAGTCCCGACCGTCCGTCAACACGAACACCGAGCACTCGATGCCGCTGAGGAATTCCTCGATGACCACGCGGGCCGATGCCTGACCGAACATGCCGCCCAGCATTTCCTTCAGTTCCCGTTTGGCCTCATCCAGGGTCGGCACGATGAGCACGCCCTTGCCGGCGCACAGTCCGTCGGCCTTCAGCACGTAAGGCGGTTCCAGGGTCTCCAGGAAGGCCAAACCCTCCTGCAGATGATTGCCGTCGAAGGTCTGATAGCGGGCCGTCGGAATGTTGTGGCGCTGCATGAAGCCTTTGGCAAAGTCCTTCGAGCCTTCGAGCACGGCGCCTTGCTTCGACGGACCGATGACGGGCACGCCCTGCAGTTCGGGGTCTGCCTTGAAGTAGTCGTAGATGCCCTTCACCAGCGGGTCTTCGGGGCCCACAACCACCATATCGATACCGTTGTCCAGCACAAACTGGCGAATCCCCTCAAAGTCGTCGGCCTTCAGGGGCACGTTCGTCCCCACCTCACTCGTTCCGGCATTGCCGGGAGCGATAAACAGTTTCTCGCACTTATCACTTTGAGCCATTTTCCAAGCCAAGGCATGCTCACGTCCGCCTGAGCCTAAAAGAAGAAGTTTCATTGTCTTTATTTTTGTCGAAATATCGAATTATCGGAATCTCGAAATATCGAATTACTTTAAATAATCCTCAAAATACCGTGTTATGCGTTCGTGCAGATGCACCTGGTCGCGACCGAACATATTGTGCCCGTCGCCCGGATAGGTGAAGAGGTCGGGCTGCGTGCCGGCATCCTCGCAGGCACGGATGAACGACAGCGTATGCTGCGGCACGCAGGTCGGGTCGTTGTAACCGAAGATAATCTGCAGGCGGCCCTTCAGGTTCTTAGCCTTGCCGAGCAGACTGCTGCCCTCGTAGCCCTCAGGATTCTGCTGCGGCGTGTCCATGTAGCGCTCGCCGTACATCACCTCGTAATACTTCCAGTCGATGACGGGCCCGCCAGCCACGCCCACCTTGAAGGCGTCGGGGTACGTACACATGAGGTTCGTGGTCATGAAGCCGCCGAACGACCAGCCATGAACGCCCATACGATCGCTGTCGACGTAGGGCAGCGACTTCAGGTACCGCACGCCCTCCATTTGGTCCTGCATCTCCACGTCGCCCAGGTGACGGAAGGTGGCCTGCTCAAACTCGCGGCCGCGCCATTCGCTGCCCCTGTTGTCGAGGATGAACAGCAGGTAGCCCTTCGTGGCCATGTAGGCCTCCCAGCCGCGCATGCACCAATGCCAACGGGCATCGACGTTGTGGGCATGGGGGCCACCGTAGACGTAGACCACAGTGGGATATTTCTTTGCGGGGTCGAAGTCGATGGGCTTCACCATACGGTAGTAGAGATCCGTCACCCCGTCGGCAGCCTTGATGCTTCCGCTGGTGATTTCGGGTATTTTGTAGCCCTTCTCCTGCCAGGGGTCCTTGGCCGTCAGGATGTTCGTCAGCATATTGGGCCGACGACTGCGGACGGATTGTGTGGCAATGAGGTTGATGCTGCGCGGAACGGTGGGCGATGAATAGCGGTCGATGGCGATAGTGCCGTCCTCGCTGAGCGATGCGGCGTGCACGCCCTCCCCTGCCCCGAGCAAGGTACAGCGCGGCTTCTCCAGATTCAGGCTGAAGAGGCAACTGGTGCGCGGGTCCAGGGCGTTGCTCAGGTAGATGGCACACTTCTGCTTCTTGTTGAAACCCACAAACTGCTGCACCTCATACTCGCCTGCAGTCAGTTGTTCGGTCTTGCCCGTCGTTACATCCAATAAATAAAGGTGGTTCCAACCGTCGCGACGGCTCTGCATCAGTGCCTTCGTCTGGTCCCAGGGCAAGAAGGTCAGGCCGTGCATCGGCTCGACGTACTTCTCGTGACGTTCTTCCAGGAGGCGCTGCTCCAACTTGCCCGTTTGGGTGTTGTAGGCCACCAGTTGCATGTGGTTCTGGTCGCGGTTCAGTTCGAAGACGTACAGCAGTTTGCCGTCCGGTGCCCACGAGAGGTTCGTGTGGTAGTCGTCAGGGGCGCCGATGAGTTGCAGCCACGTTGTCTTCCGGGTCTTCACATCAAAGATGCCCACCCGCACCTGATGGCTCGTCTCTCCGGCCATAGGATAGTGGTCTGGATTAACCGCGGCTATACGCTGTGTGATGTCGACCTGTGGATAGGTGGCCACCATCGATTGGTCCATGCGGTAGAAGGCCAACTGCTGTCCGTCGGGGCTCCAGAAGGTACCCTTCGAGATGCCGAACTCGTCGCGGTGCACGCTCTGCCCGTAGACGATGTTGTCCGAGCCGTCGGTCGAGCCGTCCTTGCTCACTTGCAGTTCCTGTCCCTCAGCCGTCTTAACGTAGAGGTTGCCGCGGATGGTGTAGGCCAGATTGCGGCTCTGCATGTTAAAGTCCTGATGGGCTGCCCCCTGCGGAACGCCCTGCCTCCACACGACCTTGCCCTGCTTCCAGTCCACCTGCACCCGCTCGGTCGTTGCCTGGTAGTGGGCTATGGGCTGGGAGGGATAGGGGAACTCGAGGTAGTGTCCGTTGCGCACCACCTTTTCCCCGAGAATCTCGTTCAGCCGCGCCACGGTCACGAGCGTCCGGCCCGTCATCAGTTCCTTCACCTCGTCGGGCGTAGTCTCCAGGGGCACGTTGCCCCACCACGCCGTGAACCGGTTCTCGGGTTGCAGGTTGTACCAGTTCGAACCGCCCGACATCACGTCCTCGAGCGTCAGCAATTTTTGTCCCATCACTGTGCTTACCATAAACATGAATGCTGTGAAAAGCAAAATCCTTAATCCTTCACCCTTCATACTTACCTCCCTTTCCTTTTTTGAAATCACGGCCAGCGCCTTTCTTGAAGTCACGGTTGCCGCCCTTGAAGTCGCGCCCGCCTTTCTTGAATCCGCCCGAACGGCGGTCGTCGCGGTCGAAGCGGCGTGGACGGTCGTCATCCTCCCGGTCGAACCGGCGCGAACGGCCCTCGCCGTCCCTACTGAAGCGACGCGGGCGGTCGCTGTCCCGGTCGAAGCGTTCCCGACGTTCCCGGCGTTCCTCCTTCAGGCGCTCGAAACGCTGTTCGAACTCCTCGTCCGTCTCGTTCAGTCCCTGTTTGAAGGAGCGACGCTCCTTGAACCGGTGCTTCTCGGCCATCTGCCGGCGGTCGTTGTCGGTCTTTATCTGTCGACCCTCGGAGCGCACCTCGTTGTAGCGGCCCGAGAACATCTGATATTTCCTCAGTTCGCACTCCAGCGATCCGTTGTACAGAGGCACCTTCAGGGAGGCCTTCAGTCCGATGGCGTCGAAACACTCCTCGCGGTAACTCAGCACCCAGGCCTCGTTGTCCACGAACTGTTTCTTGAACTGCGTGCCAATCATCTTGTACAGGCCCAGCAGGTCGTCGGGTTTGATGCGTTCGCCATAGGGCGGGTTGGTGACGAGGATGCTCCGTTCCTGGGGCTGCGTGAAGTCGGCGAAGTCCTGGAACTGGATGCTGACATCGCCAGTCAGCCCAGCGGCCTTCACGTTGCGCTCGGCAATAGCCACAGCGGCGCGGTTGTTGTCGTAACCGTAGATGTGGTGGGTGAACTCGCGCTCCTGCGAGTCGTCGTTGTAGATGCGCTCGAACAGTTCGGCGTCGAAGTCGGGCCACTTCTCGAAGGCATAGCCCTGACGGAACAGACCGGGAGCCATGTTCTTGGCTATCAGCGCCGCCTCGATGGGCAACGTGCCGCTGCCGCACATGGGGTCGATGAAGTCGGTCTCGCCGCGCCAGCCCGTCATCAGGATAATGCCGGCGGCCAGCACCTCGTTCAGAGGTGCCTCCACGGCCTCCTGCCGATAGCCCCTACGGTGCAGGCTCTCGCCCGAAGAGTCGAGGCTCAGCGTGCAGTCGTATTCGGCGATGTGCATGTTCAACTGTATGTCGGGGTTCGACACACGGATGTTGGGACGGTTGCCCGTCTTCTCGCGGAACTGGTCCACGATGGCATCCTTCACCTTGTAGGCCACGAACTTCGAGTGGCGGAACTCGGTGGAGTACACCACGCTGTCGACGGCAAACGTCGTCTCGTTCGTCAGGTACTGCGTCCAGTCGATGGCCTTCACGGCCTCGTACACCTCGTCGGCACTCGTGGCGCGGAAGTGCTTGATAGGTTTCAGCACGCGGATGGCCGTGCGCAACTGGAAGTTACTCCTGTACAGCATCTCCAGGTCGCCCGTGTACGACACCATGCGGCGCCCCACCTGTATGTTGTTGGCTCCCAACTGTGTCAGTTCCTCCGCCAACACGTTCTCCAAGCCCTGAAAGGTCTTGGCAATCATTTCAAATTCCACAATTCTTATCTTTTAATTCTTAATTCTTAACTTTTCCTACAGTCCTCCCCAGTCCTCTGGTCGGACATCGTTGTTCTTTCTCTTCTTCGCCTGCACCAGGTGTTCGCCCGGCTTCGTGCTCTCCGTCACCCACAGGTTACCGCCGATGACGGTGCCCCGTCCGATGGTGATGCGCCCCAGGATGGTGGCGTTGCTGTAGACGATGACGTTGTCCTCCAGAATCGGGTGGCGGGGTATGCCCTTGATGGGGTTGCCCTGTTCGTCCAGCGGGAAACTCTTGGCTCCCAGCGTGACGCCCTGATACAGTTTCACGTGGTTGCCGATGATGCACGTCGCCCCGATGACCACACCCGTTCCGTGGTCGATGGTGAAGTGGTGGCCTATCCGGGCTTCGGGATGTATGTCGATGCCCGTCTCGCTGTGCGCCATCTCGGTGATGATGCGCGGGATGAGGGGCACGCCCTGCAAGTAGAGTTCGTGGGCGATGCGGTAGTTCGACACGGCCTTGATGACGGGGTAGCAACTGATTATCTCCCCCCGGCTCGTGGCCGCGGGGTCACCATTGTAGGCCGCCTCGATGTCGGTGGCCAGCGTACGGCGCAGGTCGGGCAGCCGTTCGATGAACTCTGCCGCCAACTGCTGTGCGCGCTCCACGGGACATACCGGTTCGTCCCGGTCCTGCACGAAGCACAGCCCCGCCATAATCTGTTCCGAGAGCAACTGATACAGCCGCTCCACGCCCACGCCGATGTGGAACTTCAGCGTCTGCGAGTTCAGGTTCGAGTTACCGTAAAATCCTGGGAACAAGATGGCGCGACACAGGTCGACAATCTCCTCCAATGCCCGTCCCGAGGGCAATGGTGCACCATCGCGATGCTCGTGAAACATGCCTCTCATCGAACTGACATCCGACAGTTCCCCGATGGCCGCTCCGAGCGTGTGGTTGAGGTCTTTAACACTCATTTACGTGTGTACAATAAAAATGTATATATACTTAATCGCGTTCAGATACAGGATAGCCTATACGCTTTAACATAGTCTCTTCCGAAAGCCATGTGTTTTTAATGTATTCAATGTATAGAGTATCACCAACTACGGAATATATGATTTTGATTCTAGGAATAACCACATAGCCGCGCATTTCCACCCCAACCCGGTCAGAATAGGGCTCCACGGCAGCCATGTATGGCGATGTCGACAATCTGCGTACGGCATCCATCACCTGCTTACGCAGTCTATCGTATTGCTTTCTGCCGTGCTCTTCCAACGTATATTGCAGAACCTCAGAAAGGCTCAGCAACGCAAGTTCCGACCATCTCGTCTCTAACCTCATACAATTTCCGGTCCAAGAAACTTTCGACTTCTTTCTGCGTATAACTTCTGCCAGCCAGCACCTGTCTGTGACTAATCTGCAGAATTTTCACCAGTCTGTCTTCTTCGTTCATAATCATATTGACTTTTTCACCGCAAAGATACGAATAAGCGAGAGAAATGCAAAAGGAAAATGCATTTTTCTTTTCATTTCCGAGCAAGAGTATCTAAAATGATAGAAAAGGAGAGCCGAACCTCACGGCCCAACTCTCCACGGACTTACTAATTACAACTTAATGTCTACGTCCACGGACGGGACGCACAAAAGTTGCGGGGCAAGGGGGACACACACGCATGGCCCCCTATTCTTTTTCCGAACACAGATTGCACAGATGAAACAGATTCAATCCATTTACAATCTAATGATTCAGCGAATTTATTCCTCGTCGTCGCCACCGCCCCAGATGTCCCAGGAGTTGTCCTCACGGGCCCATCCGGCGCTTGTTCCGGTCAACTGTTTGCTGTTAACACCAATGCTCTCAGCCATCATGTGGATGCTATGTATGACCACAAGTCTTGTATTGGGTTCGATATATGTCTTTTTCATAGTTTGTTTACTCCAATGTTTATTATTAATGAATAATTAACGGACAATTCGCTCGACCTTGGTCGCTTGTTCCGAAGGTCTCAAGAATAGGCATTACATGTTTTTACTTTAACATAAATTTCCACAAATTATCCACAAATTTTTCACAAATTCTTATTTCACAATCTTCTTTCCGTGCACGATGAAGATGCCCTTCTGAGCCTTGCTTACGCGCTGACCAGCAAGATTGTAGATGCCATTGTCAGCCTTCAAGTCTCCCTTTTCAACAGCATGGATACCGTCAGCATCGTCAAAGTTAATGGCAAAGCCCTTAACAGGAGTTAGAGAGCCTGCGGCTAAATAAGCGCGGTTGGCCTTAAGTGTTGTTCCGTCCCATTTATAGAAGCCTACGACATTATTGTCTGCGCCCAGGAAATAGTCCGTATCGGGCGTGACTGTCAAATC
>JAFSXQ010000206.1 GCA_017444005.1 Bacteroidaceae bacterium
AAGTGAAAGCGACGGGCGCACGTCGTTGCTGGCCTCGGCGCCCATGCTGCAGAATTTTGCCGAGACATCCATCGGCATTGCCTTTGCCGTCAGCGATATGGCCAACGGATACGTCATCTACGGACGGCAGCCCGACCTCAGCGACGGGCGCAAGGTGATGTGTGGCGGTTTCCGCACGACGGAAATCAGCGACCGCGTCATCCAGGTGCGGCTGACGGGGCTCCGGCCCTCCACCACCTACTACTACCGCATCGGAGCCGACCGCATCCAGTACAAGGGCGGCTATAACATGCAGGTGGTGGGCAACGAGGAGGACAGCCACATCTATCGCTTCACCACGGCCGGTACGGGCACGGCGGCGCACTTCTGCGTCATCAACGACACGCACGCCAACTGGACAACCTTCGGACACCTGGCCGACAAGATAGCCCTACTCGCGCCCTCCTGCGTCGTCTGGAACGGCGATGCCAGCAACGTGGAGGAGACCATCGAGGCACAGTCGCACATCTTCCTCACCCCCGACATCGAGTGTAAGGACTACGCCGCCCAGATGCCTTTCCTTTTCTGCCCCGGCAACCACGACCTGCGCGGCTGGGCCAACCGCCATCTGGAACGCGTGTGGATGTATCGCCAGCCCGAGGAACGCCAGAGCCGCGACTGGGACCTGGGTCGCAACTTCGCTATCCGCCTGGGCGAGGTGGCCATGATAGGTCTGGACACCGGCGAGGACAAACTGGACACGAATCCCAAGTTCGCCGGCCTGTTCAACAGCAGTGCCTACCGCGAGGCGCAAACCCATTGGCTGCGCGATGCCCTGCGCCAGCCCGAGATAGCCAAAGCCCCGTATCTAGTGGCCTTCTGCCACATACCCCTCTTCGACCCCGACCCGAAGCGGAATCCCGGCGACGTCAGTCCCGACGACAAGGATCCGCAGTACAGCACGGACTATGCCATGTGGCAGCGCACCTGTGCCCAGATGTGGACGCCCCTGCTCGAGAAGGCCCGTTGCCAACTCATCGTCACGGCCCACCAGCACCGCTATCGCTACGATGTCCCCACGGCCTCGCGTCCCTGGGCCCAACTCGTAGGCGGCTGTCCCAGCATGGAAGACACCCGCAAGGGCAAGTTCCCCACCGTCATCGAGGGCCGCGTCCACGACGGCCAACTCCACATCACCGTCCACAACATCCGCACTGGCCAGGTGGAGCAGACCCTTGCCTTCAAGCGGAGAAAATAGTTTGTTTTCTGCGTTCGCCTAAATTGGGCAAACCCTGAGTTCATTTCATTTAGGAGGTTAAGAATCAATTGGTTCCGAAAACAGGAGTTCCAATTGAATTGGCGCGTCCGAACGCGACGAAAATAAATTTGGTACGCGTAGAATATTCCGTAACTTTGCCATCGAAAACAAAACTTAACCGCCATTATGGAAAACCTTTCTAACCATCAGAAAACAGACATCGGTGCCCTCTATCGTCGCTATGCCGAGGAGGTGACGCGCTTCTTCGCTGCCTACACCCGCGACTTGGCACAAGCCCAGGACATGACGCAGGACCTCTTCGTGAAGTTGATGGGTTACGAGGCTATGATTGTGGAGGAGACGGAGAAGAGTTTCGTCTTCACCATTGCCCGCCGCATGATTGTGGACGATGCCCGCCACCGCCAGTTTGTGCGCCGTGCCGTGGAAGGCCTTGCCTATGAACAGGAGCAGTTCTGGCAGGAGAGCGAGACGCTGGAGTGCAAGCAACTGCGCGAGATGGAGGTACGGAAACTGCGCACCCTGCCGAAGAAGATGGCCGAGGTGTACGAACTGACCCGCTTCCAGGAACTCACGGCCCAGGAGATAGCCGTGCGGATGGGCATCTCGAAGCGCACGGTGGAGTACCACCTGCTGGTGTCGCGCCGCGCCGTGCGCCAGACGCTGCGCCGCGCCCTGGCCGTGTGAGGCTGGCGCTCCGTATGAGAACCATGAAAAATACTTGCCCGTCAGGACAATAAACACATCATAAACTTTATTATAATAATATGGAACACAAGAGAAAATGGATTTTGTTGTTGTGTCTGCTCGTCGCCACGGCGCTGCGGGCACAGGTCACGGTGAAGGGTACGGTGACCGACACAACGGGCGAACCGCTCCCTGGCGTCAAGGTTCAGGTGGTGGGTGTCCAGGGGAGTGCAACAGTGACCAACTTTGACGGCCTCTACTCCATCAAGGCCGACCCGAAGGCGCAACTCCAGTTTTCGTACATCGGCTTCGCGTCCCAGGTGGTGCCCGTGGCCGGGAAGACCACCATCGACATCGAGTTGAAGGACGAGACGGAGGAGATGCAGGAGGTCGTCGTCGTGGGCTACGGCACCGTGAAGAAGGAGTCGCTGACGGGCTCCGTGGCCACGGTGGACTCCAAGGCCTTCGAGGGCAAGGGCTCGCTGGCCTCGCCGCTGGAGGCCCTGCAGGGCCAGGTGGCCGGTGTGCTCATCACCCGCTCCAGTTCGGCCCCAGGCGAGGAAGGCTGGGAGATGAAACTCCGCGGCTCGGTGTCGAAGAACTCCGGCGGCCCGCTGGTCATCATCGACGGCGTGGCCGGCGACATGGGCAGCATCAACCCCGCCGACATCGAGAGCATCAACTTCCTGAAGGACGGCGCGGCAGCCATCTACGGTAGCCGTGCGGCCGACGGCGTGGTCATCATCACCACGAAGAAGGGCGCCGAGGGCAAGGTGAAGGTGAACTACACCGGCTCCGTCACCATCAAGACTCCCGGTCTGCAGCCCGAGACGATGTCGCTGGGCCAGTGGGCCGACGGACTGATGCAGACCCTGCGCAACGACAACAACACGTCGAACGTCTGGTACACCTACGCCCAGTTGGCCAAGCAGTACCAGGGCCGCTACATCGACCTCGGCAAGAGTGCCAACCCCTTCGGCACGGCGGCTTTCACCGACGTGGCCGACTTCGTTTTCTCCGACGTCGACTGGCTGGGCGGCCTCTTCGGCAACGCCCTGAACCAGGAGCACAACCTCAGCGTCAGCGGTGGCGGCGAGAAGAACGCCTACCGCGTCTCGCTGGGCTACAACTACGACGGCTCGAACCTCCAGTACGGCAACAACTCGAACCGCCGCATCAACTTCCGCATCAACGACACCTATAAGTTCAGCAAGCGCCTGAGCCTGCAGTCGAGCATCGCCTACTACCGCAAGCAACTGGTGTCGCCCACCATGATCGGGTCGGCCCTGACGGCCACCCTGCCGCAGCCCGGCCTGCCCATGGCCGCCATCGACGGCAAGCCCTACGCCTGGGGCACATGGGGCTCGCCCGTGGCCAAGGTGGAGAACGGCGGCGACAAGACCACCTCGGTGAGCCGCATCGACATCAGCGAGACGCTGAACTACGACATCACCGACTGGCTCACGGCCAACGTCAACCTGGGCTACAACACCGCCGACAAGATGGTCGACGAGGTGCAGAACGCCATCCAGTACTACAACATCACCGGCGAGCGCGCCACGCTGACCGACCCCGTGCAGGCGAAGTCCTACTACCAGCAGTCCAGTCAGCGCATCGACAACTACTCCGTCACCGGCTACCTCAACGGCCACAAGCGCTGGGGCGACCACAACACTAGCCTCACCCTGGGCACGCAGTACGAGTTCAAGGAGGCGCGGGAGTTCGGCGTCAAGGCCACCGACATACTGGAGGGCCTGGAGGTGGTGAACGGCACGGGCGACGTGACCATCGCCTACAACTCGAAGTACCAGAACGCCATCCTCTCCTTCTTCGGGCGTGCCAACTACGACTACAAGGGCCGCTACCTGGTGGAACTGATCGGCCGCTACGACGGCTCGTCGAAGTTCCTGCCCGAGAACCGCTGGGACTTCTTCTGGGAGGCCTCGGCCGGCTGGCGCCTGACGGAGGAGAAGTTCATGCAGGATGTGAAGTGGCTGACGAACCTGAAACTGCGTGCCTCCTACGCCCAGGTGGGTAACCAGAGCGGCATCGGCAACTACGACGGCGTGCAACTCTACAACGTCCACACCAACTCCGGCGCCTACCTGGGGTCGAACCTGGCCTCCTACATCGCCACCAACGGCACCTTCGCCTCGAAGACCCGTTCGTGGGAGCGCATCAAGAACTACAACGTGGCCGCCGACTTCGGCATCCGCCTGGCTCCCGGCCACAACATCAACGGAACGGTGGAGTACTTCCAGAAGCGCAACGACAACATGCTCGTCTCGGTGACGCTGCCCGGCACCCTGGGCGATGCCGCCCCCTCGGCCAACGTCGGCAAGTTCAAGGACTACGGCTGGGAGTGGCAGGTCACGTATAACGGCAAGGTGGGCAAGGTGGACTACCACGTGGGCGGCACCTTCACCTTCGCCCGCAACAAACTGACCGAGTACGAGGGCACCACCGTCAAGTCGGTCGGCTACACCTCGAACATGGTGGGCTACGGCATCGCCTCGCTCTTCGGCTATCGCTATGCAGGCAAGATACAGAACGAGGACCAGTTGGCCGCCTACAAGGCACTCTACTACGAGAACAACGGCATTGGCATGCCCTCGAACCTGCGCGTGGGCGACAACATGTACTGCGATGAGAACCACGACGGCCGCCTGGACGAGAACGACCTTATCTTCCTCGGCTCGAGCGAGCCCGAAATCTCCTACTCGTTCAATGCCGGTGCGTCGTGGAACGGATTCGACCTCAACATCGTCTTCCAGGGGGCTGCCAACCGCTTCATCTATCGCGGCAACGACACCAACTGGACGGTGCCCTATCGCGGACTCTACGTGAACAACCTGAACTCGTCCATCGGCAACACCTGGACACCGGACAACACCGATGCCTACTACGCCCCGTACACCAACGACGGCAACATCAACCGCTACAACTACCAGGCTTCGACGCTGACGGCACAGGACGGCCGCTACCTGCGCCTGAAGAACATCACCGTGGGCTACACCTTCCCGCAGAAGATGCTGAAAAAGTCCCATTTCATCGAAGGGTTGCGCCTCTACTTCACGGGCACCGACCTCTGGGAGGCCACCCGCATCAAGGACGGCTGGGACCCCGAATCGAAGATTTCCAAGAGTGGCATCTCGCTCTATCCCTTTACGCGTAACTACACCGTGGGCGTGAACGTAACATTCTAAACCACGAATTTCACGAATTAAACGAATTATAGATTATGAAACAGATTAAATATATCATCTGCGCAATCTGCGTAATCTGTGGTGTTACCTCCTGCCTCAACCTCGACCCGAAGGACGCGCTGGGCGACAACCTCGTGTGGAACAAGGCCGACAACTTCCAACTCTTTGCTAACCAGTTCTACAGTTGGACACGCGACCTGGGCAGTTCGACCGACTACCAGAACGGCATCTCCGACGGCGTGCACTCGGACTTCCGCTCCGACCTCGTCTGCACCGCCAGCGTGAACACCTACAGCCAGGGCACGAACGCCATACCCGAGAAGGACGGCAACTTCACCACCCTCTACAAGCGCATCTACTACACAAACCTGCTGCTGGAGAACGCCCGGGACTTTGACAATCAGGCCGCCATCGCCACACCGAAGGGCGAGGCCCTGTGGTTCCGTGCCTACCTGCACTTCGAACTCGTGCAGATTTACGGCGACGCCCAGTTGCTGACCGAACCCCTCGACATCGACAACGCCCAACTCTACGGCTCGCGTAACCCGCGCGGCGAGGTCGTCGACCAGTGCATCAGCGACCTCCGCCAGGCCATCGACCTGCTCCCCGAGACCGCCACGGAGGAAGGCCGACTCACGAAGGACGCCGCCTACGCGCTGCTCTCCCGCGTGGCCCTCTACGAAGGCACCTGGCAGAAGTTCCACAATGCCGACAATGCCCGCGCCACGGCCCTCCTGACCATTGCCCGCGACGCCGCCCGCCAGGTCATGGAAAACGGCAACTATAGGCTGTTCTACAACGCCGACCTCGTGAACACCGGCATCAACAGCATCAACCAGAGTTACCGCTACATGTTCTGCCTGGAGGACGAGCAGACCAACCCCGCGGGCCTGATGAAGAAGGACAACACGGAGTACATCTTTGCCCATCGCCACCGCGAGACGGACAAGATGATACTCAACGTCACCCACGCCATGATGGCCAACACCTGCTTCGTCACGCGTAAGATGGCCAACCTCTATCTGTGCTCCGATGGTTTACCCATCGAGAAGAGCCCCCTCTTTCAGGGCTATACCCAGGCCACCAGCGAGTTCCAGAACCGCGATGCCCGCATGGACAACACCATGCTCTGGCACGGCGAACAGTATTGGAACAACGACGGCAAGTGGCGCACCACGTGGACCATCGACGACCTGAACAGTTCGCTCACCTGCAACGCCCGCTCCAACAGCGGCTACCAGACCCAGAAGTGGGGCGTGGAGTGCCAGGTGGCCGACTACTACGAGTCGATGGACTATCCCGTCATCCGCTATGCCGAGGTGCTGCTGACCTATGCCGAGGCCGTCTATGAACTGGACGAGACCATCACCGACCAGGACCTCGACCTGTCGCTGAACCTGGTTCGCCGCCGCGTGAATCCTTCCATGCCGAAACTCTCGAACAGTTTTGTCGCAGCCAACGGACTCGACATGCGCACGGAGATTCGTCGCGAGCGCACCGTGGAACTCTTCCTCGAAGGCTTCCGCATCGACGACCTGAAGCGCTGGAAGACGGCCGAGACGGAGATGCCGCAGGACCAGTTGGGCGTGAAGATGACCGGCACCTGGTTCGAGTCGAACTGGAGCGGACAGGCCCGCTCGCTCAACAGCGACGGCTGCATACTGATGTACGGTGGCCGCACGTGGGCACAGAAGAACTACCTCTACCCCCTGCCGCAGGACCAGCGCCAGTTGAACCCCAACCTCTCGCAGAATCCCGGATGGGAGTGATTGTAAAGTTGAAAGTTTATAGTTTAAAGTTGAAAGTTATGAATACCAAGATAAATAAGATATTGGCGGTAGGATTGGTTGTTTGCGGGCTGATGGCTTGCAGTGAGGATGACGAGCGCATCCCCGACGTTTCGGCGGCCACGTGCCCCAGCGCCATAGAACTGCAGATTCCTGCCGAGTTCCAGAAACTTATCTACACCGACAACACCGACGCACAGGTGCTGCCCCTCATCGTGGGCGAACAGGTGCAGTTGGGCTACACCCTGCAGCCCGAGGATGCCACCTTCCAGAGCGTCGTCTGGACGTCGAGCGACGAGTCGGTGGCCACGGTCACCGCGGACGGCCGCATCGAGGCCCTGAGCGAGCGCGGACTGGGCTACACGATAGTCACCGTGGCCCCCACGGGCATGTATGCCGGTTCCGGCGTCCTGAGCACCCTGAAGGTGAAGGTGGCTGCCCACCTGCAGCAGGCTTCGGAGATTCATCTCTCTGCCGCCACGACCGAGGTGTATGAGGGCGAGCAGACGGCGCTGACCTACGCCATCGAGCCCGAGGCCACCACCTACCGCACACTGGCGTGGACGTCGAGTGACGAGTCGGTGGCCACCGTCGACAGCAAGGGTGTGGTGACGGGTGTCAGCACGGGCGGCACGGCCACGAAGACCGTCACCATCACGGGCACGGCCATGGACGGCTCCGGCGTGTCGGCTTCCACCACGATAACGGTGAAGCGCATCGTTCAGCCGCAGAGCGTTAGCCTGGACCAGGCTTACTCCAGCGACAACGGCTATGCCTTCGCCCTGAACGAAATGGGTGCCCAACTCAGTTACACCACAGTGCCTGTAGAGGCTACGCAGAGCCAACTCCAGTGGTCGTCGAGCGACGAGAGCATCGCCACCGTGGAGGCCGGCTACGTCACCTTCAAGGGCTTCGGCGAAGTGACCATCACCGCCACCTGTCCCGAGACGGGCAACAGCAGTTCGCTGAAGGTGAACATCCCCGTGGGCCTGCTGCGCGAGACCTTCCACAACCCCGACCACTACAGCATCTACGACGCCAAGCAGTCGGGCAGCGGCACCACCACCGGCAACGAGTGGCACGACGGTTACCTGACCATCACCACCTACACCGTCAACGCCACCACCCAGCGTGCCGACCTGAAGTGGTGGGACCTGCCCGCTACCCTGCATGCCGGCAACTACCCCATCGTCGCCATCAAGGTGGACGACGTGAAGGACCTCTACAGCGGCGAGGGCGTCACCGCCCGCAACCTGAACTTCGACGTCGTGGGTAAGTCGGAGAGCGGTGTCGACTTCAAGGCCCTGGGCAACGGCAACAACAAGTACTCGGGCGACCTGAAGTGCTCCGACGCCTCGCATGTCTTCATCTACGACCTCGCGGCGCTGCCCTTCGGCACGGGCGGACTGGCACCGACCAACGAGTCGATTTCGTTCAACACCTTCCAGTTGAAATACGCCGACATCAAGACCATCGACCATCAGATTACGTACAACCTCTACTGGTTCCAGACGTTCAAGACCGTCGATGACGTGAAGAAGTACGTCACTGACGTGGACGGACTCAGCTACGAGGTGATTAAGTAAATTCGAAATAACGAAATATCGAACAATATGAAAACTATCAAGAATATCCTTATTGCAGGTTTTGTGGTTTGCGCTTTAGGCGCAACCACCGCCTGCCAAAGCAACGAGGACGGCACCATCGACCTCAGCGGCTACACACCCGAGCCCGAGGTGACGCTCACCTACAACCACCCCTGTGCGCTCTACAGCGCTGCTGACTTCCAGCGTGTGAAGGCCGCCATTGCTGCTGGCACGCTGACTGCCGACCAGCAGGCTGAATGGACAGCCCTGCAGCAGAGTCCCTACGTGATGGGCGACTACGGCGTGACGAGTCATGCCACCCAGCAGATTGTCCGTGGCGACCCCAAGGGAACCATTGCCGGTACGGAGAACTACATCATTGCCTGCCGCGACGCGGCTGCTGCCTATCAGTTTGGTCTGCTCTGGTTGCTCACCGGCAACGAGACCTACGCCCAGAAGGGTGTCTTCATCCTCAAGGACTGGGCCTCGAAGTGTCAGGAGGTGACCGCCAACGACAACAACAAGTATCTGGCTGCCGGTGCCCAGGGCTACACCTGCGCACTGGCTGACGATGAACTGCGCTCTTGGAGTGTCTGGTCGGAG
>JAFSXQ010000207.1 GCA_017444005.1 Bacteroidaceae bacterium
ACGACTGCCTGTTCGACGGCAGTTTCGAGGGCGAAAACTGCTACAACAATGGCGGCCTGGTGGGCTGGAGCGATGCTACGGTCAAGATGGAACGATGCCTCTTTGCCCCACGCGAACTGTCCACCGCGATGGACAGCGGCAACCGCACCTTTGCCCGTATGCGCTACGAGGGTAATCTGAAACTCACGCATTGCTACTACACCACGCCCTACACCTCCTACATCTCGGCGCCCAATGTCGATAGTGAGGGGCGCTATGTCCTGCGCAATGCCGCCGACTGGCAACGCTTTGCACAGGCTGTGGCAAATGCCGGCGGTCGGGACGTCAATGCCATACTCTATGCAGACATCAGTGTGACCACGTCGGTAGGCACGAACACCCAATACCGGGGTACTTTCGACGGCAACGGCCACACGCTGAACGTGAAAATCTCGACGGGTGTAACGTGTGCTGCCCCGTTCCAAAACGCCCAGAATTACACCATCAAGAACCTGCATGTGACGGGCAGCGTCTACGGAGGCATTCACGCGTCGGGTCTGGTGGGCACCAGTTCTACCGAGGGCGGTGCCCGCAACACCATCACCAACTGCCGTGTCTCCACCACCGTGCGATGCAACAGCACCCATGTCGGCGGATTCATCGGTCACGGACACAGTTTCAACCACGACATCACGAACTGCCTCTTCGATGGTGCGCTCATCTGCGAGAATGGTTCCTACGGAGGCTCTTTCATCGGATGGGAGGACGGTGGCACTTCGAACAAGGTGAGGAACTGCCTGGAGAACGGCATCTACTCCAACATCCAACACGCTGGTTATAACTACAACAGCGGCACCGCCTATGGCAACACACAGGAATCGGGCAACTGGAACAACTGGAGTTACATAAACTGGGCGGAAATGAACGGCAATGTCGTCGGTACGCTGACGGCAGACCAACTGGTTGCGAAACTGGGCAGCGGAAACTGGCAGGTTGTGGACGGCGTGGTCGTCCCCAAGTGGACGAGCACCACCGAACTGGGCAACCAGCAGGGCATGTCGGCAGAGGACACGTCGTTGAGCGACCTGCTGGGCTTCCTCGGCGCCGATAAGTGGGAAGAGGCTGGCAACCAGGTGGTGCCCATCGTAGTGCCCTCGACCGATGCCGACCACCAGACCGTAATTTGGGACAACCATGCCAAGGTAATCCTCACTACGGAGAAGAAAACTATACCGGATTTGAACAACTTCCGCGTCATCAATAACGAAAAAGACTGGAGCGATTTCGTCATGGCCGTCTTCTACGCAGGAGGCAGGAAGGACATCAATGCCGTCCTCAATGCCGACCTCACCCTGGACTACTCCCATGTCCAAATCCCTTACTGCGGAGGACTTGAAGAGTGTTTCTACCGGGGAACCTTCGATGGACAGGGACACACCATTACCGTATCCATACTTAATACAAGCAACACCACGGGTATGGCCCCCTTCTGCTATGTGGGTGCCGAGACCATCATCCGTAACCTGAACGTGAAGGGTACGGTGAGCAGTGGGTATTATCCAACGGGACTGGTGTCTAAGGTCGTGTCTGGCGGTAATCTTACGATTCAGGGCTGTCGCGTCATGACCGACATCACCCTCGATGCCAACACGCACAACCAAGAGACTGGCGGCTTTGTGGGATGCGCCGAGAATGCCAGGATTACCGTGCGCGACTGCCGCTTCGATGGCACGATAACCTGCTCGACCCCCAGCGAATCCTATGTGGGTTACTTCATCTCGCCGGGTTGCCGTAATTCCAACTGCCAGGTCATCAGTTGCCTCAACTATGGTGCAGCACCAGGGGTTGAGCAGAGCCACAAGGCTGCCTATTTCAATGCCTCGTACCGTCCGCAGCAGGGAACCAATTGCCTTTCTATCGATGACGGCAACGAGTTGAAAGGGAGAGATCCGCTCGTTGTGTTGGATATACTAAGCAGTGAGAACTGGTACATTGACACAAACCGCAATGTCCTTCCCATTCAAGTTGCAAGTGCCAACAAAAGAGAGACGCGCGAACTGACCAAGGAAGAGCGCCAGAGCGGCAAACTGCAGGTGGAAATCATCAACCCCTGCCTCGACCATGAGTTCCGTCTGCATGTCGAGCAGGGCAATTCCGCATTGGCTCCGCTGGACACCTTGGGTTTGGAAGTGACCAAAACCGACGCGGGTTCGCTCAAATACTACATCTTCGAGAACAACGTGCAACTGACCTCCCTCAAGGCCGACACCTTGCAGAGTTCCGTGTCGCTGGAATGGACGACGCGGGAGAGCGTGGAGGCCGACTTCTACCGCATCCTGCGCCGCGACAAGATGGCTCCCGAACGTGTCGACACCCTGGAGGCCAACTACACGCAGACGGCCTACATCGACCAGACCGTGCGCCCGCAGCACGACTACACCTACACCATCGAGGCCGTGACGCGGTGCGAGGGCGAGAATGTCAGTCGCCTGAGCGTGGACGGTTGCTGCAAGAAGACGGGACTGGTGCGCGGCTATGTGCGCCTGGCCAACGGCATCGGCCTGCCGGACCTGACCGTCACGGCCACGCCCCTGGACATCGAGGGCGGCGTGGAACTCTCGTGCGTGACCGACTCCACGGGCTACTTCGAGATAGACAGTCTCATCTACCAGCGCGAGGGCACCTATTCCTTGCAGGTGGGCACCGACGGTGCCTTCCAGCCACAGACGGTGACCTTCGACGAAACCAGTAACCTCATCGCGGGCATCCTCTTCACCAGCACCCTCTACTACGACTTCTCGGGTTTCGTCCTCTATGAGGGTTCGAGCATTCCCGTCTCGGGCGTACAGTTCCTGCGCGACGGCGTACCAGTGGTAGATGCCAAGGGCAAAGCCGTGACGACGAACACGCAGGGAGCCTTCACGGTGAGCATCCCGCAGGGTTCCCACACCATACAGGCCGTGAAAGAGGGCCATAAGTTCCTCAACGACGGCTACTACATCGACCTCGATAAGAACTCTGCCAAAGTGAACTGGCAGAAAGACCTCGCCGGCGTCTACCTCTGGGACCAGACAAAAGTTACCTTGCAAGGTCGCGTCGTGGGCGGCAACGACCAGGGACTGCTGCCGCTGGGCGAAAGCCTGTCGCACAACAACTTGGGCGACACCCTGACCGTCGTCTTCCAACTGGAGGGCGACAACGCGTCGTGGATAGTCCGCGACCAGTTGGACGACAACATCACCGAGCGCCACTACAAGGTCGCCCACGGCAAGAACGACAAGGACACCACCTTGGTCCATGCCTACCGCCACCGCATCGTCGTACATCCCGACCCCGTGACGGGCGAGTATCAGGTGCCTTTCTATCCCGTGAAGTTCAAGGTCACGGAGGCCTATGCCACAGGCTACCCGACACTCTTCCAGACGGGAACGGTGAGCGAGACCCTCGACCTGAGTAGTTACAAGGATGGCGACATCGCCACGTGGAGCCGCATCTACCACGCCCTGCCGTCGCTGGACATCTGGCAGTTCACGGGCGGTCAGGACCGCTTCTACGGTGTGAAACAATACACCGCCCGCGACAATGCCGGCGGTGAGAATACCATCTACCTCTGGCGCAAGGACGTGGGCTACACGCTGGGCCATCCCGTATTCATGGCCGGTAGCCCCGTGCCCATGCTGCTCTCCGCACGCGAAGAATACTATTATAATAATGACGTGTTGGATACGCTCGATGTCGTTCAACTGCATGACGGACGCGTACTCGTCGACAACGGACTGGTGGGCGTGGACGAAAACGATGAACTGGAACTGGACAGCCTGGGGCAGGTGTCCTATGTCTTCACGCCGCAGAACCTGACCTTCCTGCAGGAGAACGATATGGCGCTGCGCACACTGAAGTTCACCCTCGAACACGACGGCTCGTTCTACGACATCCAGCCCATCCAGGGCTACGTAATGGCTGCACAGGCCAAGAAACAGGGCCGCCGCATCCTGGCCGGTAAGAACCCCCACCTTGTGGATATCCTGCGCGACCCCCCAGGCCGTGGCTCCTCGGCCTACATCGAGAAGGGCGCGAAGATGACTTACAGTTACAGTGCCGACCTGACGGCTGAGGCTGGTATTTCAATGAGTTTAGGAAAGGGCGCAGGCAGCAACTACTACACAGGTATTTGGGCCGGTGTGGGCAACGGCACAGTGGCTGGCAGCACCATAACGAGCGATAACTTCTTCACCCTCAACCTCGACCTAACCACGAAATACTATTCGGACTGGAGTTACGAGTACGAGTTGGAGACAAAGGAGAAAATTGCCACCAGCGACCACGAAAGGGAAGTGGGTATGAACAGCGACGTCTATATCGGCGTCATGGACAACATCCTGGTGGAGGATGCCATTGCCGTGCGTGCCGTGGGCAGCGAGGCCATGGAGCGGCTGCGCCCCGGCATGGGCGGAACGATGGAGGTGGACGGTCACGAGTTCGAGGTATCGGGTACGGCCAAGGTGCTGGCCCGTGGCTGGGACCCCGTGAAGGAGGATTCCGTCTATCTGGTACGCGACGAGGTGATGTCGGTTTCCACGGTCGTAAGTTCCACCTTCGCCCACTCGCAGTCTTATCTCTTGGAGGAACTGATTCCCTCACTTTTGCGTACGCGCAATTCGTTGCTGCTTGACGTATCGACTTCGGAAGACTATGCACAGAATTTGGCCAACCAGACGGGGATGCCTGCCTACCGCAGCACCGTGGCGGCGGACGACGAGCGCTTCTCCAGCGTGGGCTACTACCAGCGCTTCGTGCCCAAGGACCAAACGGACGTGTGGGGCGACACCATACAGGTGCTGAACAGCCTGGCCCGCACGTGGGCAGGCTTCATTGCCACCAACGAAAAAGAGAAGGTGACGGCAATGGACCTGGTGAAGGTGTATGACTTCGACGGGCGTGCAGATGTGGAATACAGCGAAGCATTCTCCACCACCGAAGGTCTGCATCGCTACGTGGCCTATCCGGGCATTAGTCCGGAGTTCGGCGGCAATGTTTTCGGTGCAATTGACACTAGTTCAAGTGGTCTCGCTGGAAGGGAGCATGGCAATGACGGGAAAGTCAGCAAAGTGTACTTCAATGCCGGCGGCACCTATTTTACGCTGGACATTACGCCGAAGGTGGGCTTCGACTTCAACTACCAGAGTGGCTTGGAAACCGAGAATACGAAGGAAACGGGCTTTACGCTGTCGTGTGCCCGCAAGTCGAGTCTCACGGTGGCGGTCTATCGTACTCGTGAAATCAGTCCCGACAGCATCGCCGAATTGGCCAAACTGGGCGGACTGGATGTGTACTATAAGAATGTGGAGCAGAACCTCTCGAAAATCTACAACGGACTGGCCGGAGGCGTACAAGCCTTGAGTTATCTGGACGGACTGACCAACACGCCGCGCTACCGCAACTTCGTGTTCCGCACGCTGGCCGGTGCCACGGCGAGTCCGTGGGAGGAGGAGCGACGCACCATTTTCTATAATCCAGGTATGGTTCTGGACCAGGCCACGCTGCCAATCAACAAACTGCGCATCTGGGCCGAGGAGCCGAGCGTCAGCAACGTGCCCTACGGCGAGCCCGCACGCTTCACCATCTACATGACCAACGAGAGCGAGTTCCCCGACCGCATCACCAACGAGATGAAGTTCTACATGGAAGATGCTATGAACCTGAAGGGGGCCAAGATATATATTGACGGCATGCCGCTGACGGGTACGGGCATCGACCTCTGGATGGAACCGGGCGTCATCTATGAGAAGCACGTGGAGGTGTATGCCGGAGACGAATATGATTACGAAGGCCTGGGCATCACGCTCTATGACGAGGAGGATGTGAAGCACACGTGGACGGTCAGCCTCTCGGCTCACTTTGTGCCGGCGGCCGGCAAGGTGAACATCTCCGCGCCGGGCGACAAGTGGGTGGTGAACACCGAATCGCTCAACGACAAAGGCTACTACCTGCCCGTGCACATCGACGGCTACGACATCAACTTCCGCAACTTCGACCACATCGAACTGCAATACAAACTCTCGACGCAGGGCGACAAGGACTGGGTGAACGTCTGCTCCTTCTACCCGAACACGGAGGAGGGCCGGCAGCGGATGGCCCTGGTTTCGGGTGAGCGCAAACTGATGGACCACGACGGCTACATCGATGCCACCTTCTATGGCGAGAAAGACCCCGTGGAGCAACGGTACGACTTGCGCGCCGTCTGCTACTGCCGCCACGGCAACGGTTATCTGACCCGTTCGTCGAACATCATCACGGGCATCAAGGACACGCGCCGTCCGCAACCCTTCGGCACTCCACAGCCGACGAACGGCATCCTGGGCATCGGCGACGACATACGGATTCCCTTCTCGGAACAGATTGCCGGCAACTACCTGTCGGATGTGAACAACTTCGAGGTGCTGGGACTGACGAACCAGAGCAGCATCTCGCTGGCCACCGCCCTGCAATTCAACGGACAGGGGGCGGCCGTCTCCCTCTCCAAACGCAACCTGGCGGGCAAGGACTTCACGCTCGACCTGATGCTGAAGCCTCGCCAGAACGGCAAGGACATGACCGTGCTGACCCACGCGATGGACGAAAACGCCTACTTGAACCTGGGTGTGAAGGCCGACGGCCGGCTCCAAGCCAATGTGAACGGCATAGAGATGCTGAGCACGGAGGCCGTGGACTTCGAGGACCTGCACCATGTGGCCTACGTCTTCGACGTGGATGAGGAGGAGAACCAGACGAGCGTGACCTTCTACGACGGCAAGAAGGCCATCGGACAGCGTTCGTTCGAGGGCATGTACGACGGCACGAGCAATCTCGTCTTCGGCAACAACTTCGAAGGTGAGATGCTGGAGGTGCGCCTCTGGAACAAAGCCATGACCAGTGCCGAACTGGGCACCTACGCCGAGAAGCGGCTGACGGGCTACGAACTGGGACTGCTGGACAACTACCCCATGAACGAGGGCAGCGGCGACTACGCCTACGACAAGGCCGTGGGCAGCAACGACCTGCAACTGCTGGTCACCACCTGGAAGGTGCCCGACGGCATCAGCATGCGACTGGACGGCACGGAGGGCGTACGACTGAATCCCGCCAAGTTCAACCGCACGGACTATGAGGACTACACGCTGATGCTGTGGTTCCGCACCAGCGACCGCAACGGAACGCTGATGAGCAACGGCGAGGCCCGGGACGAGGACGGATGGAAGAAGCACTTCAACATCGGCCTGGAGGACGGCACGCTGTTCTTCCGCTCCGGCGGTCAGCAGGTGAACGCCAGCGGCTACTACTGCGACGGCTCGTGGCACCATCTGGCCGTGAGCGTGAACCGCCCGCTGAACGTGGGTCGCCTCTACGTGGACGAGAAACTGGAACAGACCTTCCCCGTCGACACCCTGGGCGGCATCAACGGCAATGCGCTGTATCTTGGTACAACTTTCAACTCTCAACTTTCCGATCGGCCCGAAGGGACGCTTTCAGAGCAAAGCGGAGAAAGAACTTTCAACTCAACATTGACTGGCCACATCGACGAAGTCGCCATATTCGAGATGGCCCTGCCGGAGAACGTGCTGAAACTCATCAGCAAGAACTCGCCGTCGGGCGAGGAGATGGGGCTGCTGGCCTACTTGCCCTTCAGTCGTTCGCAGCGGCAGTATGACAACACGCAGCGGCTGATGCCGACGGGCCTGAGCCTGCGCAAGTACAAGGACAACCACGGCAACATCGTGGAGAGCCACGTGGACACCATCGTCAGCCAGGAGATCGTCGACCGCCATGCCGACCGCCAGGTTTACGCACCGATGGTGAACGCGGGCAAACTGGAGAACATCAAGTTCTCCTACGTGGCCCGGGACAACGAACTCTACATCAACCTCGACGTGCCCGACTACCAGATAGAGAAGACGAACGTCTACGTGACCGTGAAGGACGTGGCCGACCTGCAAGGCAACCTGATGCCCTCGCCGCTGGCCATGGACCTCTACGTCTATCGTACACCCCTGCGCTGGAACGTGAAGCGCAGGACCATCGACGTGAAGTATGGCGAGGGCGCAACCCTTGACCTGTCCATCGAGAACCTGAGCGGCAAGACGAAGGACTACACGCTGGAGGGCCTGCCGCAGTGGATAACGGCCTCGCAGACGAGCGGCAAGATTGGCCCCCTGGACGAGGAAGCCGTCACGCTGACCATCTCGCCGTACATCAACATCGGCGACTTCGAAGAGGTCGTTTACATCGTGGGCGAGAACGGCATGACGGAGCCCCTGCCGCTGACCATCCGCGTGCGCGGCGAGGCTCCCGACTGGGCGGTGGACGACCAACTGAAGGCCGGAAACGTGACGATGCACATGGTGGCTTGCGTGATGGCGGGCAAAGAAGTTGCCCACGACACGGACGACATCCTGACCGCCGTCGGCCAGGGCCACCGCACACTCGGCACGGCCCACGTTAGGCAGGGAACGACGGAGAATGACGGACTGGTCTACCTGACCATCTACAACACGGCCGGCGCCGACGGCACACCCCTGCAGTTCGAGTTCTACGATGCCTCGACGGGGCGCATCTACGTCGTGGAGAAACTGGACTTGGAAAGGGCCGCATTCCCCCTCGTCGCCGACACCATCCGCTTCCAGGCCGACACCATCCTGGGCACGGCGGCGAATCCCGTCGTCCTGTACGCCCACTGGAAGGAGGTGCAGACCGTAAGGCTGGAGAAGGGCTGGAACTGGGCCTCCACCTACGTGCAGCCCGGAGTCAGCACCGTCAACGACCTGCTGGACGGCATGGCCACCTGGGAGGTGGGCGACGGACTGGAACTGCTGGACGGCGACGGACGCAACTTCCTGATTACCTACAAGTCCGTCTACGACCGCACGACATACAGCAATGTCTATTACTGGGACAACGGCGACAAGACGACGCGCCTCGACCCGCAGCGCATGTACCGTTTCTACGTCCAGAGTCCGAAGAACATCTACATCTCGGGCGAGAACGTGGCCTACGAGGGCGTCACGGTGCACCAGGGCTGGAACCGCATCGGCTACCTGTCGCCCATGAACCTGCCCATCGCCACGGCCCTGTCCGACTACACCGACGCGGCCTCGGAGGGCGACATCATCAAGAGCCAGAGCGAGTTTGCCGTGCTCAGCATCGACGCCTCGGGCAACCGCCTGTGGAAGGGCACGCTGGAGTACCTGCGCACGGGCGAGGGCTACATGCTCAAGCGCAATGCCCCGTCGGAGCACACCTTCTGGTACCCGTACTACTCGACGGGCACGAAGTACAACAACGTGAGGGGCGAAATGATGAATGGGACTCGCGAAGCGCTTGGCTCGTCCAAGAAATATGCTCCGCTCTTCCGCAACACGACGGGCTCGTCGATGAACGTCATTGCCCGCGTGGAGGGCATCGAACTGGAACAGGGCGACCGCCTGGTGGCCTACGGCGAGATGGGCGAGACGCGCGGCGTGGCCGAGGCCGATGCACAATTGTTCTTCCTCAGTGTGGCCAGTGGCGACGCGGCTGTCAACTTTGCCATCGAGAGCAGCGAGGGCGATGTCCTGGCCGTGGCTCCCGTGCGCATGCCGTACGTCGACAATGCCGTGTCGGGTAGCCTCGGCGAGCCCACGGTGATTCGTTTCGTCCCGATGGACGGTCTCGACAGCGAAGGCTGGTATACCGTCAGTGGTATTAAACTCAGCAGCAGACCAACACAGAAGGGCGTGTACATCCACAACGGACAGCGCGTGACCGTGAAATAATTAAACAAAAAAGTTTATCAGTAGAAAATGATTAATAGAAGTGATATGAAGAAGATATTGAGTACAATCGCAGGTTTGCTCTTGATGGGCGTTTTGGTTGTAGTGACTTCCTGTGGCGACGACGATGTGGATCCCCGTCTGGCAGTGGGCAGCGAGGAGCGCCCAGCGTGGGCGACACCGGCCGGCCTGTACCAGACGTACGAATTTACGATGTCGGTGCAGGTGACCCTGCAGGACGAACTGCTGGCCTACGCCTCGGACAACGACCTGATGTGCGCCACCATCGACGGCGAGATACGTGCCGTGGCGGCCCTGCAACGCACAGGGGGCGAGGTGTACTTCCCCCTGGTCATTGCCGGCAACAGCGGCAGCGGGGCAGTCAGCCTTTCCTATTACTGTGCCCAGTTGAAGCGCATCTACACCCTGGACCGCTGGCAGCCCTTCACCCCCGGCATGTCGCCCACGCAGGATGGTGAGCCGTACGTCATCCCCTTTATTACTGAATGACCGGCTTTGAGTCCTGACTGCGGCACGGTCGGGCCTCTCTATAAATTTTAGGCAAAAAGAAATATCATAATATCATAAATCAAGGTTACCACACTGGTTTAGAAACCGTTAGCGAATGATATTTCCTATGATATTTCTATGATATTATGATATTTCTTTTGCCATTTTCTGCTGTATATACGATATTCCTCTTGCCATTCTGTGCCTTATGCTTGTTCTTGCATCGCGACACATAAATGTAAGATTAGTAATGTTTCGGTGAGTTCCACGCGTGGAACTCGTCAGTTCCACGCGTGGAACTCACCGATAACTACATGGCCCGATGCAACCCGACACGACCCGACGCAACCCGTCGCATTTCGTATAAACGCCCCTTTTGGGGCCAAGAAATATCATAATATCAT